>JBJTOW010000071.1:0-9119 GCA_046074805.1 Planctomycetota bacterium
AGCCGCCCCAAATTCCGGCCCGCGTCTTCGATCTCGCTGAAGTGAGGTACCTTATCGAGCATCCCGCGCCGACGTTGTTGCTCGACCTCGAGCTCCGCCAGCTGCTCCAAAAGTCGCACCTTTCTCCGTTCCAAAGCGTCATATGCGGCGTCCATGCCGAGCCTCCAAACCAGAAATTCCCGTCCTCCCGCTCCTCCAGAAGTCCCAGTTTAACACAAGAACCGCCAATTCTCCTATTGACGTTTTTCAGCACCACTTACGACCTGCAAAAGCTGGCGTGGGCCCCTATTGCTTGGAAGGGAAAAAATGATCTTGCCGCGTTCGGGGCGGGGCGGCATACTTCGCCCCGAATCGGCGGAGTGCCGGTGTAAACAGCCGCTGGAATGACGCCCACGCCCGGTCACGGAGCGGCCGGGTGGCGGCCATGGATGAACCAAACAGCAAGGAGTGCTGCCCGTGAAGAGCTCGCGTTATTTGGCTATCGCGGCGACCGCCGCCGTTTCCTTTCTGACCGCGGGAGCCGTGTTGGCGCAAAACACCGGCACCGGCGTTGGCACTCGGCCCGCCCCGGGCGGGACCCGGCCCGTTTCCGCTCCAGCCGCCGCTGCTCCGGCCGCGGCCCCAGCCGCTCGACCGGCCTCCACGCCGCCGGTGGTGGTCATCGACATCAGCGAGGTCTTCAAGCAACACTCGTCGTTCAACCAACAGTTGAACGCGCTCAAGGACGAGATCAAGACGCTTGACGCCTACTACCAAGCCGAGCAAAAGAAGATTGTCGGCCAACGCGACAAACTCACGTCGTTCAACGCTGGTAGCCCCGAGTACAAACGGTTGGAAGAGGAAATCGCGCGGATGGCGTCCGACCTGCAGGTCGAGATGGCGTTGAAGCAGAAGAATGTCGCCGAGCAAGAGGCGAAGGTGTACTTCAATACCTACAACCAGATCTACAAGCAGGTCGAGGTTTTCGCCGATTCGTACGGTATCGGTTTGGTATTGCGGCACAACAACGTGCAGATGGACCCGCAGAAGCGTGACACGGTTCTGCAAGGCGTGAACCGAGCGATCGTTTTCCAACGCAATCTCGACATCACGGAGGAGATCATCAAGCGAGTCAACGCGGCGAACGTCGCGGCGGCGCCGGCTGGCGGCGGGCTGCGGCAAGGCGGAACCGCTGGCGGCGTTCCTGCTGGCGGAATTCCTGCTGGCGGCGTCACCGGAGCGGGCACCGCTCGCAATCCGGCGGCTCCCTCGTTCCCCAAGCGATAACGCGGTTCGTGGCTCGCGAGAGGAGCTCCCTTGATCCCCATCATGCGATTGCAACGGACTTTAGCCCGCGCCGCGACCGTTCAAGGACGCGGCTACTGGAGCGGTGAAGAAGTGCGGGTCGAGTTTCGTCCCGCGCCGGTGGATTCGGGTATCGTGTTCGTGCGGACCGACCGTTCGCCCGAGGCCCGGATTCCCGCTTGCTGGGCGTTCCGTATCGAGACGCCCCGCCGCACGACGCTCGCCAGCGCTGGCGCGACCGTGGAGATGGTCGAGCACGTTATGGCGGCGCTCGCGGGGTTGCGGATCGACAACTGTGAAGTCCACGTCGATCGGCCCGAAATGCCGGCCTGCGACGGTTCCAGCCGCGAATTCGTCGTGGCGTTGGATGCGGCCGGAGCGGTCGAACAGTCGTCTCCCCGTCAAACGCTCGTCGTTGCCGACGTCACCCGCGTCGGTTGCGACGATAGCTGGGTGGAAGCTCGTCCCGCTCCCCAAGGTGGACTCTCCATCCGCTACCGGCTCGATTACGGAGCCTCAGGGCCGATTGGCCGTCAAACGTTGCAGATGGCGATCGACCCGAACTCATTCCGCCGCGAACTTGCCTCGGCGCGGACATTCGTCACGAAAGACGAAGCGGACTGGCTCCGAGCCCGCGGATTGGGAAGCCGGGTCACCACCAGCGATTTGCTGGTGTTCGGCGACGATGGTCCCATCGATAACGAATTGCGTTTTCCCGACGAATGCGTGCGTCACAAAACGCTCGACATGGTCGGAGACCTGGCGCTATGCGGCCACGATATTCAGGGCCATATCGTCGCCTACCGTTCAGGCCATCGCCTGAACGCCGAATTGGTCCGTGTCCTGTTGGTGGAGGGGCGACGGACGGCAGAGCGTCGCATGGCCGACCGGCGGACGGGCGAGCGACGGCGAACCGCGTAGGCGTCATCTCGCGGGCGGCTCGCGTTGACGCGACCGCCGAGTGCTTTGGAAGGCTCGACGTCCAGGAGATCGTTCGATGAGCGAGCGTTTGCGGGTCGCCGTAATCGGGGCTGGCCATCTGGGCCGGATTCATGCCCGCTTGTTGAGCCAACGGACGGATGTCGAATTGGCTGGAATCGTGGAGCCGCTGCCATCGGCCAGAGAGGCCGTAAGCCGCGAGTTCGCCACGCCGGGCGTCGCCGAATTCCAGTCGCTGCCCCGCGCCATCGATGCCGCGATCATCGCTACTCCCACTGGCAGCCATCATGACGTGGCGATGCGGTTGCTGCGGCAAGACATGCATGTGCTCGTGGAAAAGCCAATCGCGTCGACCGCTGAACAAGCGGCGGAAATGGTCGATTTGGCGGCGCGGCGGCAACGCGTGTTGCAAGTCGGACACGTCGAGCGGTTTAATCCGGCGCTCGATGCCGTTCGTCCCCACCTCACTCGTCCGCGATTCATCGAATCGGTCCGCGCGAGCAACTACGCCTTTCGTTCAACGGACATCGGCGTCGTGCTTGATTTGATGATCCACGATCTCGACATCGTTCTGTCTTTGGTCGATCAACCGGTTGTGGAAGTGTCCGCGTTCGGTTGCACGGCGGTCGGTCCGCACGAGGATTTCGCGCAAGCACGGCTCCTGTTCGCCAATGGATGCGTGGCGAATTTGACGGCTAACCGAATCAGCGAGCGTCCCGAGCGGACCATGACGGTGCATGGCGACGGAGCGATCGTGCGAGTCGACTTGGGAGGCTCGGCCGCCCGAGTCATGCGGCCATGCGAAGCGATCGCGCGGGGCGAGTTCGACGTGAATGCGGTGCCGTTGGCCACGCGCAACGAACTAAAGGAACGCTTTTTCGCCGCCGTGCTCCCAGTCACCGAATTCGCGGTGGAAAAACGCAACGCGATCCAGGACGAGCACACTGACTTTTTCGAGTCGATCCGGCAGCGGCGTTCGCCGCGCGTCACTGGGACCGCCGGATTGCGAGCGATCGACGTTGCGGAACGGATCCTGGCTCAGCTTGTGTCGCCTGTCCGCCACTATTCGCTAGGCGCCACATCGGCAAAGGCGGGATGCGGGGCCGGAGTGGCGACGATGGCCGAACCGCCGATCGCCCCCCTGCCGAGCGCCACCCCGCCGAGCGCCCTCGCGCCGCCACGGAAAGCGGCGTAATCGATTCAATTCCCTCGTCGGCCGGTCCGAAGACAAGAACTTAGCGGATCGGATATAGTGATTCGGCCGACTCTGCCGGAGAAGCTGCCTGGCCTACCCAGGCGGCAACTCTTTCCAGAACTCATGCCGGGGGCCGCCTGCCGCACCGGGATATTGGGAGGGGATGATGGCGTCAGATGTGAGTCTCAAGGAACAGTTGCCGAAACTGACCGAACGGATTGTCGAGACCTATCGGCGCCTGAAGACGATCAATCATCTGGGCCATTGTCCGCTGCCTCGGTACGAGGAAATCATCTCGGCCATCAATGACCTTACGGAAATCTTGTTTCCCGGGTACCGCCGTCGCGAAGGACTGCATCTCGGGAACGTCACCTACCACGTGGGCGACCTGGTCGATGGCCTGCACGATACACTCACCCGACAAATCGCCCGGGCCTTGCAGCACGATAGCCGGCTGCGGGGCGAGTCGGCGGGGTGCGAAGACCAGATTGACTTTGAGGCGAAGGGCCAGAGCATGGCGATCGCCTTTTTGGAAACACTGCCAGACCTGCGCAGCGTCCTGGCGACCGACGTGGAAGCGGCGTTCCAAGGCGATCCCGCCTGCCAAAGTCCGGACGAAATTGTGTTTTGCTACCCGGGATTGGAAGCGATCACCGTCTACCGGATGGCTCACGAAATGTATCGGCTTGGCGTGCCGTTCATTCCGCGAATGATGACCGAGTACGCTCATCGACAGACGGGAATCGACATTCACCCCGGCGCGAAAATCGGCCATCACTTTTTTATCGATCACGGCACGGGTGTGGTGATCGGCCAGACTTGCGAGATCGGCAACCACGTCAAGATCTACCAAGGCGTGACGCTCGGCGCGTTAAGCTTCCCAACCGACGGCCAAGGCAATTTAATTCGCGACGCGAAGCGTCATCCAACGATCCAGGACCGCGTTGTGCTCTACGCCAACGCCACGGTGCTTGGCGGCCGCACGATCATCGGCCACGATTCCGTGATCGGCTCGAGCGTCTGGCTGACCCACAGCGTCGATCCACATACGACGGTGGTGATGGAAAAGCCTAAACTCAGAATCCGCAGCGAAACACCCGATGAACTGCTGCCGGAACTGAACTACCAGTTCTAGCGGGCGACCGAATGGGGAGTTCCTGGAAACCGGTTAATCAATCGTCCACAAGCCCCCATTGCTTCTTCGTAAACTCTTAACTTCGGGGTGCGGTGGACTTCCCCGTCCGTCGCAACGCTCGTCACACGCGGGGCTTGGCGTTTCGTATTACCGAGCGTTTTCCAATCGGTTTTTGGATTTGACGAAGCGTTAGGTCTCGTCGGCGCTGGCGGCCAAGTGTTCTTCCAGAAGCGCGTCGAGATCGCCGCGATCAAGGTCTTCCAGCGTGCGGAAGCGGATCCGGATTTTGTCGTGGCGGGGATCCGATCCATCAAGCTCGCGGTCGCACCCGAGTGAGGCGATGCGACCGAGCGCGATGGCGTTTTTCGGTCCATGCAGCACCAGCGTGAGGGCGTCGATGCGTTTGGTGAGCAATGACGCCCACGGTTCGCGCCGACCGGCTGGGATGTAATGGACCAACTGCTGATTGTTCCACAGAAACTGGCCGCCAGGTGCGGCCCGCGATAGACGCTCGCACAACGCTTCGAGCACTGGTTCATCCCAGAGCACTTTTTTGCCTGGCGGAAAGCCTTTGCGAAGGAAGTGCCATTTCTGGCCCAGCACCTTCCACGGCATGGCGTCTTCGGGGTTCTGAGCGGCGCGTTGCGTCTGGGTGAAGAAGCCGCGCACCGCCTCTTCGACAAACGACCAAAACTCGGGTGTGTCGATCTCTTCGAGCGAATGCACGCGGACTTCGACTTCCTGCCACGGCCCGCCAAGGTTTTTGCATTTGACCCGCGGTTCGTTGCCGTAAATCGGCAAGTTGGGCATGTCGTTAAGCGTCTTGAGCTGGATGCGGTCGAGCAGCGAATCGCGTTGGAACGTGCTACGCGCAACCCGAAACTTCATCTTGAGCAGCCAAGTTTCGCCAGTGATCGCATGGAAAAACCAACCGTCGCTCTTCTTCTTGCCGGTGATCTCCACGACGCTGCGTTCTTTCCAATTGGTCTCGTCGAACTCGCCCACGTCGTGGATGCGGTCCACTATGGACGCCAAAATCTGGCCATCCCAGCGGCATGGTTCGCCCGAGCGGCCGACGCGATCGCGGGTGTGCCACTTGCGGCCATCGATCTCCCATGGCATCCGCGCGTCCCGACCGATCTCCTCGATTTCCACATCGCCGACCCGCGGAGTGTCGGTGGAAGGCGGCGTCCGCCGTGGGGCGAGCGGTCCGGCTTCCAACACGGGCCGCAGCGCCTCGCCGGTGTGTGAACGAAGACCACCAGCGGCAGCCTGCTTGACGATCTCCTCGGGCGGGCCAACGGCAACCACGCGCCCGCCATCCGCGCCCGCTTCAGGCCCCAAGTCGACAACCCAGTCACACTGTTTGATCACATCCAGGTTGTGCTCGATCACCACCACCGTATTGCCCAGATCGACCAAGCGGTGCATGACATCCAGCAACCGGGCGATGTCCTCGAAATGCAGGCCGGTCGTCGGTTCGTCGAGCAGATAGAGCGTGCGGCCGGTATCCGGCCGGGAGAGTTCCGCTGCCAGCTTCACCCGCTGCGCTTCGCCGCCCGACAACGTGGGCGCCGCCTGTCCCAGCGTCAGGTATTCCAGTCCGACATCGCATAAGGTCGCGAGAATCCGGCGGATCTTGGGGATATTTTCAAACAGTTTGAACGCTTCGCCGCACGTGAGATTGAGCACGTCGTTGATCGAGTGCCCACGGTAGGCGACGCCCAGCGTCTCCGGATTGAAGCGGCGTCCACGGCACGTCTCGCACTCGACCCACACATCCGGCAGAAAGTGCATCTCGATCCGCCGCTGGCCGTTCCCTTCGCACGCTTCGCAACGCCCCCCTGGCACGTTGGTGCTGAATCGACGGGCCGAGTAGCCGCGGACCTTCGCGTCCGGCAACTGGGCATACAGTTGGCGAATCAATTCGAAGACGCCCGTGAATGTCGCCGGATTGGACGAAGGTGAATTGCCCAGCGGTTGCTGGTCGACGCGAATCACTTTGTTGATGTGCTCGAGGCCGTTCAACTTGTCGTGCGATCCGGGAGTGACATTCGCGCGATGCAGCTTGCGAGCCAGCGCCGCGTACAACACGTCCTCGATCAAACTGCTCTTGCCGCTGCCGCTTGGACCGGTGATCGCCGACAAAGTGCCGAGCGGAATCGGCAAGGTGATGTTCCGCAAATTGTTGTGGCGAACACCTTCCAGCGTGAGCCAGGTGTTCGTCACCGTTCGCGCCCGCGCAACCATCGCCAGCGGATCAACACCCGACGCGCCTGTGCCCGACGCGCCTGTGCCAGCCTCCGGTCCGCTGGGCTCTTTGCCGACAGGCTCACTACCCGCTGGCGCCTTCGCCTTTTTCGCGGTCTTCGCGCGACGCGATGGCGAAACGGTTGTGGCGGCGGTTTTCGCAACCGTCCCGCCGCGTGCGGTAGTCCGCGACTTCCCGCCACTCGCCGCGTTTTCAGGACCGGCGTCATTCTCGACGCCGGCCGTGCCCGTCGCGTTGGACAGGGTAACTCGGCGATTGCTGGGCACGGCGAGCGCCTTGGCGCCGCTCAGATACGGGCCGGTGAGCGATCGCGGTTGGGATGGCAACACGGCGGGAGAGCCATTGGCGACGATTTCGCCGCCCAGCTTGCCGGCGCCCGGCCCAAAGTCGCACAGATAGTCGCACTCGGCGATCACTTCCCTGTCGTGTTCGACAACAATCAACGTATTGCCGAGATCACGGAGTTTATGGAGCGCGTTGAGCAAGCGGCGGTTGTCGCGCGGGTGCAAGCCGATCGTCGGTTCGTCCAGAACGTACAGCACGCCGCACAGTCCGCTGCCAAGCTGGCTGGCGAGTCGGATGCGTTGGGCCTCGCCATTGGAGAGCGTGGCGGCCGTGCGCGACAAGCTGAGATACTCGAGACCGACATCGACAAGGAATTCGACACGGCCGCGGATCTCGCGCAACAGTTCGCCCGCGATCTTTCGATCCCGCGCGGACAGTTTCCAATCGCGGAGCAGCGTGTGGAGCTTGCCGAGCGGCATGCGGCAAATGTCATCGACGGTAAGCCCGAGGAATCGGGCCGCCGAGGCGTCGTCGCGGAGCCGGCTGCCGCCGCAAACGGAACATTCGACTTCAGCCACCAATTGTTCCAGCTGCGAGCGAAGTCCTGGCGCTAGGTTCGACGCTTCTTCCAACGCCGGGTACAGCCCTTTGAACTGGAATCGGAAAGCGGGTGGGCCAGCGACACTGAACCATTCCTCGCCCGCGCCGTGCAACAAAACCCGGCGAGCGCGGCCGTTAAGCTCTTCGAAAGGCGTGTCGAGCGGCAGGCCGGCTCCGCGGCAAAGCGCTTCCAGCATCGCGCGGGACATCGACCGGTCGAGCGACGGCCAGAGCAACAACGCGCCGTCGGCAAGCGTCATTTTCGGGTCGCGCACCAACGCCAGCGGGTTCGCTCCCCGCTGCTGCCCCAATCCCTCGCAAGCCGGACACCAGCCGAGCGACGTGTTGAAGGAAAAACTGTGGGGCGTGAGCGGTTCGAAACTCCGCCCGCATTTGTCGCATGCCAAGTGCTGGCTATGCACGGCCGTTTCCCACCGCGCCTCGGGGACTTCGTCCCGCGGGTAAGCGACTCCAAGCACACCCTTGCCGAGTGCCAGCGTCTTCTCCGCGCTGTCCGCGATACGCGACCGCGATTGAGGTTGGATCACGACGCGGTCGACGATCACTTCCACGCGATGCTGGCGGCGCCGATCGATCTCCGGCGGATTGTCGAGCGAGTGGGTTTGGCCGTCGATCCGCACACGGATATAGCCCGACGCCTTCAATTCGTCCCACAGCGTGTCGTACCGCTGGCCCACTTCCACGGACAGCGGCGCCATCAGATACAAGCGAGTGCCCGCCGGATGGGCCATCAATTTGTCGACGATTTGGTCGGCCGTCTGCGTTCCCACCGGAACTTCGCACGACGGACAGTGCGGCGTGCCCAGCCGCGCCATGAGTACGCGAAGGTAATCGTAAATCTCCGTCACCGTGCCAACCGTCGAACGCGGCGTGTGCCCCAAATTCTTCTGCTCGATGGCGATCGCGGGCGACAGGCCCTCGATGTGCTCCACCTGCGGCTTCTGCATCTGCGCGACGAATTGCCGCGCGTACGCGCTCAAGCTTTCGACGTAACGCCGCTGGCCTTCGGCGTAAATCGTGTCCATCGCCAGCGAACTCTTCCCCGAACCGCTCGGACCGCAAAACACCGTCATGCGGTCGCGTTCGATCCGCACGTCGACGCCTTTGAGGTTGTGCTGGCGTGCCCCGCGCACGATGATGTCTGCCAAGCCGGGAAAGGACGCTGCAGCGGGCAGTTGCTGGGTGGGATAGGGCGTCTCGAAGAGCTCGTCTTGCGAAATGGCTTGTGAGCGCAGGCTCGCCAGCGAGAACCTCGGTTTCGCCTGGACGCCCTCGCCCGCCAGCGAGGCAAGCTGCTCCAAGCCCGATGGCTGCAAAAATGCCGGCTCGACCGCTTGCTCGCCCGGCAACACCCCCAACAAGCGCAGTTTGGCAAGCACCTGAGGCGT
>JBJTOW010000072.1:0-5210 GCA_046074805.1 Planctomycetota bacterium
GTCAGCCCAGGGCAGAACGACACGGCGAAGCCGTGGAGTGCCGCCCTGGGTAGGGTAGGCATTCCCACGCCACGCATTCCAACCAATACCCACGCATTCCCGCGCCAAGGCCACGGCGTGGGTTTCGCCACGCCCTGTTGCCTCGAGGAAGGTTCTTCGTTAGCGTCAGCGGCTTTGGGAGGAATCGATATGCGACTGGTGACTTACGTGAGCGCGGGCGGGCCGCGAGTGGCGGGGGTACGGGGTGGCGAGTACGTCGATTTGGCGCAAACCGATCCCGGCTTGCCCGCGACGCTTAAAGGATTGCTGGCGGCTGGCCCCGACGCTCTGCGCCGAGCGGCCGCGGCCATCGCGTCGGGACGGGGATTCGCGTCGGCCGGTGTGCCGCTGCTCGCCCCAATCCCTGATCCGGAAAAGGTCATCTGCATCGGCCTGAACTACGCCGACCATGCCGCCGAATCGGGCGCCGCGATTCCGACCGAGCCGGTTGTGTTCAATAAGTTCCCCACCGCCGTGCAAGCGCCCGGCGCGCCGATCGTTCTACCCAAGTGCTCCGATCAAGTCGATTACGAAGCCGAGCTCGTCGTGATCATCGGGACCGGCGGCCGCCATATCCCCGTCGAACGGGCCCTCGAGCATGTCGCCGGCTACGCCTGCGGCCACGATGTGTCGGCGCGGGACTGGCAGCTGCGCAAGCCGGGTGGCCAATGGCTGCTCGGAAAAACGTTCGACACGTTCGCGCCGTTCGGACCGGCTTTGGTCACTCCCGATGAAGTCGGCGACGCCGGCTCGCTGCGGATCGCTTTGCGGGTCGATGGCCAAACGCTGCAAGACTCGAACACGCGGCAATTGATCTTCCGCATCGATCAATTGATCTCGTATGTGTCCGGTGTTTGCACGCTGAAGCCCGGCGATGTGATCTTCACGGGCACGCCGCCCGGCGTCGGAGCGGCTCGTAAGCCGCCGATCTTCCTGCGTACCGGTAATCGCGTGGAAGTCGAGATAGAACGCATCGGTATCTTGGAAAATCCGGTTGTCGGCGAATAGCGGCGAACGCCGCCAATCCGTAAGCCAACCAGCCCACTCAACGGCGGTCCATATGCTGGCCGCCGCCTTTCGGAGGGGCTACAGTAGTGGCGTGCCGATGAACCCTGTTCCCCGCTTTGTCCGCGAGGTATTCCAGCCATGGTTCCGATGTTTCCGGCAAGTCTGTGGGCCGAATTGACGTTTTCGTCGTTGATCATCGGCGGCGGAGTGGTGATCGGCGGCTTCGTTCTGGTCGTGATGCTCATCGTCTTGCTTTTCTACGGCAACATCTGGTTCCAGGCGTACATGTCGAGCGCCGATGTGTCGCTGCGAAGCTTGGTCGGAATGGGGTTCCGGCAGGTGCCACCCCAGTTGATCGTGTCCGCCAAAATCATGGCCTCCCAAGCGGGACTGAGCATTCATCGCCGCGACGGCATCAGCACCTCGCGATTGGAAACGCATTACTTGGCAGGCGGGCGGGTGCTCGACGTCATCCAAGCGATCATCGCCGCCCATCGCGCGGGTATCGATCTGGACTTTGATCGAGCGGCCGCGATCGACTTGGCCGGCCGCGATGTGGTCGACGCCGTGCGCACCAGCGTGCATCCCCGAGTCATCGATTGCCCCGATCCGCGTTCCGGCGTGTCGACGCTCAGTGCCATCGCCCGCAATGGTGTTGAATTGCGAGTTCGGGCTCGCGTGACCGTTCGCACCAACCTGGAACAGTTGATTGGCGGCGCCACCGAGGAAACGATCATCGCCCGCGTTGGCGAGGGAATCATCACCTCGATCGGTTCGTCCAACACGCACCTGGAAGTGCTCGAAAACCCCGATCGCATTTCCAAGGCCGTACTGAGTCGCGGCCTCGACGCCCAAACCGCGTTCAAAATCGTGTCGATCGACATCGCGGACATCGATGTCGGCGAGCAGATCGGAGCACGGTTGCAAGCCGATCAAGCTGAAGCCGATACCCGTGTCGCTCGAGCCCGAGCTGAACAACGACGCTCCGAGGCGATCGCGGTCGAACAGGAAATGAAGGCCCGCGTCACCGAGAATCGCGCCCGCCTCGTGCTCGCGGAAGCCGAGGTGCCTCGAGCGATGGCCGACGCTTTCCGCTCGGGCAATCTCCGCCACCTGTCCGACAAGGATTCGTAGTCCATTTGCCTCGAGCTTCAGTGACTCGTGGTTGTACAGACGCGACGGCCTTTCGGTCCTTCGCGACTTTGCTAGGCGAACGACTTGAAATCGGCGCCGCGCGTAGCGGGAAACTTGCCATTACAGAAGGGGAAACCATGGGAAACGGACGGAGCCGCAGGGCTGCCCACACGCTTCGGAAACGGTCGAAGATCCTCGCGCTGCTCGTGTCTGGCGGCGCTGTCGCCACCATGTTCGGCATCACCATGTTGCCCGACTTCGGAGCGGACGTCGCCCGGACAGCGGTCGCTCAAACCACTGCCGCTCCAGCCACTGGTGCGCCCGCCAGCAACGCGAAAGCCGCAGTCGGCGAGCCGTCCGCTGAACTGCTTGCGTTGTTGAAGACATTTAGAGCCGAGTTTGTTGACATCAAACCGGGCACTCAGCCGTTTCCGGCCACCTTCCGCATGGGCAGCGCCCAGGTTGGCGCCGTCGCCGAGCCTGTTCGCGAGGTGCGGATGACGAAGCCGTTCGCGTTCGCCAAGTACGAAATTCCCCAAAACCTCTGGCAGGCGGTGATGGGGGAAAACCCGAGTCGTTGGAAGGGACCACGCAACTCGTCGGAGATGTTCACCTGGGAGGAATCGGTCGAGTTTTGTCGGCGGGCGACGGCGGCGATGCGGGCGGCCAAATTGATCGAGGCGACTGAATCGATTCGGTTGCCGAGCGAGGCGGAATGGGAGTATTGCGCTCGGGCCGGCACGACAACCGAGTATTCGTTCGGCGACGATGCCAGCCAACTCGGTCAGTACGGTTGGTTTACGGGCAATGCGGCCGGCAACGATCCACCGGTTGGCGCGAAAAAACCGAATGCCTGGGGTCTGTACGACATGCACGGTTACCTGTGGGAATGGTGCGCCGATACGTGGCACGGCGATTACGACGGCGCCCCGCTGGATGGATCGGCTTGGACCGACGGCGGCGAGCCGGCCAAGCGAGTGCTTCGCAGCGGCAGTTGGAAAGACAAAGCCGACGCCCTGCGTAGCGCCGCGCGACGAGCGGGCGATGTGCGGTTGCGTGACGACGCCGTTGGGCTCCGCTGCGTCCTCAGCAAAACTCCCTGATGGAATGTCGCCTCTTTCTGTCTTTGTACGACGGACTTCCAGTCCGTCGCTATCCTCCTCGTACGACGGACTTCCAGTCCGTCGCTATGCGTGTCGCGAAAATGATTGGCGTCAAGATCTGCGGATTCACGAACGTGGCGGACGCCGAGTCGGCGGTGGAGGCGGGCGCGGAACTGCTGGGGCTGAATTTCTTCGCTGGCAGTAAACGTCGGATCGATCTAGCCACCGCGCGGGCGATCGCGGCCGCCGTCGCCGGTCGAGCGTTGATTGTTGGGGTCTTTGTCAACCACTCGGCGGCCGAGATTCACACGATCGCCCAGGCAGTGCCGCTGGACGTCGTCCAGCTGCATGGCGACGAACCACCATCGCTTGGCGCCGAATTGAGGGCGCTCGAAGGCATTGATGGCGCGACGCCTGACAAGTCCGCGTCGCCAATGCCGTATCAACTTTGGCGAGCCGTTCGTTGTCGAGACGAGGCGGCGACGGCGGCCGTCGTGGAATGGGTGAAGGCTTTCGAGGTGGCTGCTGGCCGGCCGCTCGATGCCCTGCTGGTCGATGCTTATGACGCGAACGAGTACGGTGGAACGGGGAGGCGGGCCGACTTATCGGTTTTCGCCGCTCTTCGGCAACGCTTTCCGCACTTGCCGCTGTGGCTCGCCGGCGGTTTGACCCCAGAGAACGTCGCATCCGCAATCGAGTCCGCCGGCCCTGATGGCGTTGATACGGCCAGCGGAGTGGAATCCGCTCCCGGCGTAAAAGACGCCGACCGCATGCGGCGATTCGTCGCCGCCGTACTCGCCGCGAAGCCCATTGCACGACGGTCGTCTTAGTCCGCCGCCCCGCAAACCGCGATGCTCTGTTGTACGACGGACTTCCAGTCCATCGCTCCTCTCGTTTGTACGACGGACTTCCAGTCCGTCGCTCCCCTCGTTTGTACGACGGACTTCCAGTCCGTCGGAACGTGTGTCGCGAAAGTGACTTGCGTCAAGATCTGCGGATTCACGAACGTGGCGGACACCGTGGCGGCGGTGTGAGTGTTGCATTCGGGACGTCTTGCGTCGGTTGCTAGGGTGGAGGGGTTTCAACTTCTTCCCTGCGACGAGGACGTACCATGACGAGTGTAGAGCGGGAGCGGTTTTGGCGCGAGTTGTTGGCGAGTCAGTTGGCAGTAGGTGGCAGTAGGTTGTCAGTGCGACGCTTTTGCGGGCTTGAGGGCGTGTCGGAGCCGTCGTTCTATCTGTAGCGTAAGCGCCTCGGACCAACGACGCAGCAGAAGATGAACGCGGCGGAGACGACGCTTGATCAGACCAGCCAGGGACGCAGGACTGCGGCCGGGCCAGCGGCCAAGTCTTGTCCGGCTCCGAGGATCGCCAACTTGAATCGACCCTGATAGACATGCCCATGGCCCACGCGGTGGCGATGATGTTGCCACCGTTGGGCGTGCGTGTTGGTAAGCCGCTGCATGAAGGTGGAAAAGTCGTCGTCACCCACCGGCCAGAGCAGAAAGGGAAAATGGTTGGGCATCAGTCAGTAGCCCCAAATCCGCATCGGTGCGAGTCGTAATGCTTCACCAACGACGCGCAGAAACGCGTGATAGTCGGCGTCCACGTCGAACAAGGTCATCCGGCCCACGCCCCGATTGAGCACGTGATAAACCATGCCGCCAGGCGTGTACCGATTGGTGCTCGGCATACGCCAAAACCTACCCACACTCCCCAGTCAATCCAATATATGCGACTGTCCCCTTTGCTCTGTCTGTGGCTCTCCAAATCTAAATAGCGTTCGCGAAGCCCGCTGTCTCCGGCCCGAAGGGGCAGCGACAGCCATAGCCCAGGGCAGAGCGACACGGCGAAGCCGTGAAGCGCCGCCCTGGGGCAACGCGGACATTGCCGCACGTCGCGCAATTCCCGCGTCTGCGACGGACTG
>JBJTOW010000073.1:0-3270 GCA_046074805.1 Planctomycetota bacterium
CGAGTCGCGTTACCGGCAAAAGGAAGCCAATCATGCATTCATGCCCGTAGTTTCGGCGAACGGTTATCTGGCCGAGCCTCATTTTGTTAATCGCGATCCATGTGGCGACCAACGGCATCCGAGCAGGAGAGCCGCCCACGGGTTTCGAGCGAGAAGCGTGGAATCAACTCATCGCGCAGATGGAGCGGTTACGCGAACGGCTGGACGCGATGGGATTCGATCTGGCGAATAGCGGGCGATCCGATGATCTGTGGGCGGATGCGCAGATCTTCCGAAAGGGTCTCGACTGGGCGATTGAATTCGATCGAACCTTCGAGCCCAAGGACGTGGCACTTATGACCAAGGCGGCGGCGCGCGGCATGCAACGCCTCCAGACGCTCGAGCGGATGGCCGACATGCCGCCATGGTCCGGCAAACGCGGGAAGGTCATTCGAGGGTACACGTCGCGCCTAGATGGCTCGACTCAACCCTATGGGATCATCGTACCCACTGGCTACGACGGTTCTCGTCCACTGCGACTCGACGTCGTCCTACATGGGAGCACCCGGCCGGTCGGCCTGAGTGAACTGCGTTTCATCGATCGCTTCGATACGGGCGATGTAATGAACACCAACGAATCCGCCCCGGACGTCGAGTATCTTGAACTCCATCCGCTCGGGCGTGTCGAGAATGGGTATCGATGGGCGGGCGAAACCGACGTTTTCGAGGCGATCGAAGCGGCCTGTCGACAATATCGAGTGGATCGAGACCGTATCGTGCTACGCGGCATGTCGATGGGGGCTTCGGGGACCTGGCACCTAGGTTTGAAGCACCCCGACCGGTTTGTCGCTCTGGGACCCTATTGCGGCTACGTTGATACGCGCCGTTTCTCGCAAACGCCTCTCTCGAATTTCGTACGTGTCGGCTCCCTGCCGACGGCCCAAGAGCAAACGCTCCACCTACTCGATTCGGTCGATTATGCCGCGAACGCGGGCATCGTTCCGGCGATCGCGTGTATGGGAGAAAAGGATGTATTCTTCGAAGCTCACGTGATCATGGGGCAGGCGATGTCCCGCGAAGGATTGACGATGGTGAATCTGATCTCGCCGGGCACCGGGCACGTGATCGATCCCCGGACGCATGCCGAGCAGATGCGGAGGATCGGCGAACACGCCCGCCGCGGACTCAATCGCGTCCCGCAATCACTGCGGTTCGTTACCTGGTCGCTGAAATACAGCCGTTGTCATTGGCTGCGGCTCTTGAAGCTGGAGCGGCATTACGAGCGGAGCGAATTCGTGGCGCGCCGCGACGAGCAGGGAACGCTGCTGATCGAGGAGCCGCGGAACATAGCACGGTTCGCCATCGATCCTCCCATGTTGACGGTGGAGCAATCGCGGGTGAGGGTCGGCGGGCACGACCTCGCCTTGCCGCCGCGTCGCAATGCGGCAGACGCTACACGGCCGTATCTGTTCGCGAAGCAGGGCAAATCGTGGTCCGTCGAGTTATCGCCCGGCGTTGAACCTGGTGATGAATCGGCCAGCGGTAAGCGGCCCGGCTTGCAGGGGCCAATCGACGATGCGTTTACCTCGCCGTTCGTATGCGTGCGAGGCACGGGCACTCCCTGGAACGCCTCGGCCGTTGCCGCCGCCAACGCCTCGCTGAAGCGATTCGCCTACGAATGGCGCCGATACTTCCGCGGCGAATTGCTCATCAAGAACGATATGGACATCGACGAGCATGATCTACGCTCAGCGAATCTGATCCTGTTTGGCGATCCGGGAAATAATCGGTGGATTCGCGAGTCGCTCGCGCACCTGCCCATCTCGTGGGATCAAAAGACGCTACGGTGCGCGGGAAAAACGTATTCGTCGGCCGACCATCTGCCCGCTTTGATCGTGCCCAATCCACTACCGGGCGCGGGACAGCGCTACCTGGTGCTGAACAGCGGCCACACATTCCACGAATCGGAGTTGTCAACGCTCAACTACCTGCTGTATCCGCGGCAAGGAGACTGGAGCGTACTGAAGGTTGCCGAACCACGCCCAGACGCGAAATCGCCGTCCGACGCCGTTGTCGAACAACCGATCGACTTCGGACTGGCCGACGAAGAATGGCGTATCGGAATGTAGGAATCGAGCGTTCCGCTGATACCGCTCGCAGACCGCCCATCGATGATTTGGCATGGTCCATTCGGCATGAAAGGAGTCCAGCTTGGAATACCAGGGTCACTTAATGGCCGGCGAGTTTACGGCTACGCGATCTTGACACTCCATGAATCGTTATCGTCCAACGACTTCGAGCAGACCGCTTAGCGCGACAGCAGCGTTAGCGGCGAATCGACGAGCCCCTGTCGGTCTTCAATCTTTTCCGAGGCCGCTTTTCCGGACGGACTGGGCGTGGTTCGCTTCAAGTGCGGCACGCCTTCGGCATCCATATGGGCTACGACTGTGTCCCAAGCGACCAGGCCTTGTTTGTTCAACCGCAGGCGGAGCAGCCAGCCGATACGTTCGGGGCCCTCGCTGAAGCCGTCGAATACAAAGTTGCCCAGGCTGTAGGCGATCAGCTTGCCCCGATAGTATTCCACTTCCTGCGTAACATGGGGATGGCCGCCCACTACCAGATCGGCCCCGGCATCGATCATCGTTCGGGCCAACTGTTTTTGACGGTCGCTAGCCGGTTCCCCTTCCCAGCCCCAGTGCATGTAGGGAATCACCAGGTCGGCGCGATGGCGAGTTCGCGCGGAACGCAGGTCGGCGACCACCTGTTCATCGACGCTCCAGGCTACGCCCGGCCAGTCTGGTCCTGCTTCAAAGCTGCGCGGCTTGAATTCGTTGTACCCCAACAGCGCGATCCGCAGGCCTTTCACCTCGATGATATAAGGCTTGCGCGCCTCCGCGCAGTCGCGGCCGCCGCCAAAGCGAGCGATTTGGTGTTTATCTAACAATTCCAATTGTTCAAGGAACGCGTCCTGGCCAAAATCGCCCGTATGGTTGTTCGCGAGTGAAACGATACCAAAATGTTTCTTTAATACTGGCAGCACCGATGGGCTGGCCCGGAATACCCATGGCTTTTTGACCTCGACGCCCTTCGTGGCGACCACGCACTCCAGGTTGCCGATCGACAGATCGGCTCCACGGAACACCTCGGCGAACTCGGCGAACGGATCGACGCCACGGGCCATCGCCTGGCCGGGCCCGTCATCCAACATGATGTCGCCGGCGTAAACCAGTTGAACGTCTTGCGTCGTAGGCTTCACGGCATCCAACAGGACCGGCGCGAGCGGTTCGGCTT
>JBJTOW010000074.1:0-5000 GCA_046074805.1 Planctomycetota bacterium
CCGGTCCTGTTGCGGTACGATGCGTGTGGCTTACGGCGGTGCTCAACGAGCGGCTAGGCGCAGGCCCTCACGTTCGTCCACCGGGCGGCTCGCGCCGCTCCGCTAGCTATAGGTTCGCGTCGACGCTCACTAGCGGAGCGGCGCACGCCTCCCGGTGGCTCGACGCGGCGAGCGATCTTCAACTGCACGTAAGTTCCATCTTGCCAGCACCTTAGACGAATTGCCAAAAATTCTTGGAAAGTGGGGCAAGATTCGTTCCCCGGCCGCGAATCCTTCTGCAACGCGGGTTGGTTAACCGTTTTGGGGCGAGTCTCTCGGGGAGGAACAAGGTTATGTTGAAGCGAGCATTGATCGCGGGTGGTGGAGTCTTGATGTTGGCGACGTTGGTGGGCGGTCGCGATGCGGTAAGCTACATCAGCACGTCCATGGGGTGGGTCAAGCAAACCGTGAAGGATAGCGTGCCGATCGAGTTCGAACTCGAACGAGCCCGCAATCTGATCAAGGAGCTCGACCCGGAAATCCGGTCCAACATGCATGTGATCGCGAAAGAGGATGTCGAAGTCGCGCGGTTGAAGGAACAGCATGAGGAAGCGCAAAAGGCGTTGGCGAAAGATCGAACCGATATCTCACGGCTGAAGAAGGATCTCGACGAAGGTGGCTCCAGCTTCGTTTACGCAGGCCGCAACTACACGCAGAAGCAGGTCGAAACCGATCTGTCGCGGCGGTTCGAGCGGTACAAGACAAAGGAAGCGACCGTGGAGAAACTCGGCCAGATCCTCTCGGCTCGGGAAACGGGACTGGCGGCCGCCAACGACAAGTTGCGAGCGATGCAGGCCGCCAAGCGGCAGTTGGAAGTCGACATCGAAAATATGAAGGCGAGGATCGAGATGGTGAAGGTGGCCGAAGCCACGTCGTCGGCGATCGCCTTCGATGACAGTCGGTTGTCCCGGACCCGCGAGGCGTTGAAAGACATCGGGGCGCGGATCGAGGTGGCGGAGAAGATGGTCGCCACCACCACCACCATGCCCGACCAAATCGCGCTGGACGAGGTGGATTCGAAAAACATCTCCGAGGAGATCGCCAAGCACTTCGGCGAGCGACCAGCGGCCGAGGATGTGGTGAAGCTGGACTAAGTAAAGGTGCCAAGCGATGACGGCGGGTGAACTTCCCGGACGGTTTTTTCTGTGGGTCGACGCGGTGGGCGGGTACTTGGTCTGCCTCGGAGACCAAGTGACGATCGGCCAGTCGGGAACGGCTGGCCGACCGACGGTGGGCGACGCACCGGACATCGCGGTCATGGCTCCTCTGTCGAGACGCCATGCCACCCTGCATCGTTCGACCGAAGGCTATGTGCTGGAACCAGGGCATTCGGTGAGCCGCAATGGAAGGCCGCTGCGGGAGGCCGAGGGGCTTGTGGACGGGGACGAAGTGGAACTCGGCACCGGAGTGAAGCTGCGATTCCGCCAACCGCATCCGCTCAGCCTCTCCGCAGTCCTGGAGTTCCAGGGACGGCGGCAAACTCGACCGGCGGTAGACGCCGCTGTGCTGATGGCCGACACCCTGGTGCTCGGGCCGCGAACCCAAAGCCATATCGTGTGTCGTAATTGGAGCGGTGAGGCGGTGCTGTTCCGCCGCCACGGAATGCTCGCCTGTCGGGCGACGGGAGATTGGCGGGTCGATGGCCATCCGGCCAGCGGCCCAACCACCATCCGGGGCGGCTCGCGGGTAGCAGGCGAAGACTTCTCATTTAGCATCGAATCAGCGGCGGGAATGTAGCTAGGCGGGACCTGGCGAGATTCCTGGGCTGCTCGCAAGGTGGCCAAAATGGCGATCGTGGACACGCAAGGTGCGGCGATGAAGTTCTCCTACAGTTCTGGCGATCGGCCGCTCGACGGCTTCACCATCAAACGCGGTCTCGGAACCGGCGGCTTTGGCGAGGTGTACTACGCGTTGAGCGACGCTGGCAAAGAGGTCGCGCTCAAACATGTGCGACGCCACCAGGAGGTCGAACGGCGGGGCGTGGGCCAGTGCCTGAATCTAAAGCATGCGAATCTTGTCGCCATTTATGACATCCGCGAGGATCGCCATGGCGACACGTGGGTCGTGATGGAGTACATCGCCGACGGCAGCCTCCGCGAGGCGCTGGACAAACGGCCCAATGGCCTGACGACCGAGGAAGTGCGGCGCTGGTTCGAAGGAGTCGCGGCTGGCCTCGGCCTTCTCCACGAACGCGGACTCGTCCATCGCGACCTGAAGCCGGGAAACATTTTCCAGGACGATGGCGTGGTCAAGATCGGCGACTACGGCCTTTCGAAGTTGCTGTCGAGCAGCCAAGTGGGCGGCCAAACGGAAAGCGTTGGGACATTTCACTACACGGCCCCGGAAGTTAGTCGCGGCTCGTACGGCCGCTCCGTCGACATCTACTCGCTGGGCGTCATCTTGTACGAAATGCTTACCGGCGATGTCCCTTTCGATGGCGAATCGGCTCAGGAGATCATCATGAAACACCTGACCGCCGCTCCGGACTGGACCCGCGTTTCCCCCGCTTTCCGACCCGTATTGGAACATGCACTCGCGAAAGATCCGGCGCAACGCTTCCCCAGCGTTGTTGAATTCGCCGGCGCCGTGTCGTACGCCCTCGCGGGCGAAGGGATCGTCGAGGCCCAGATCGTGGGCGGTCCTAACAGCCGCCCCAATGACAACCCCCACAGAGTTCCCCCAGGCGGAGCCAACCCTGGTCCTCATGCCACACAAACTAGAACAGCTGGAACGGCGGGCTCCACGTCGGGATTCTTTGACGACGAGCCCATCTATCAATGGGGCCAGCGGATGGCGGACTCTCTTCGGAAATGGCTCGCCGACTCGCGCTTGGACAATACATCGCGGACCATCATCTTGGTGGTGATCGCGGTCGTCGCCTACCTCAATGCCGCCTGGATTTTGCCGCTCGCCTCCGTCGCTGCGACTGTCTACGCCATTTACCTTGGCGTGCGCTGGCTGGGATGGTCGCCGTCGCCGATCCCCGGACCCGGTGTGGGCCCGCAGGGTTCACCCGTTTTCCCCGTGCCTTACATGCCCGCGAGCGGATCGCCGACTTTCGGTCCCACGGGTCAAACGCCGGGTTATCCTCCGGTTGGTCGACCGGAGCAGTGGGCGGCCGTGGCGGGGAGCGGGCAACCGATGCCCGCGACAGGCGTTCCGCAGCCGCCAACTCCCCGATTAAAGCGCCCTTTGCGAGTTTCCGTGCGAGCAATGACGCAGCGGAAGACGGTCCGCGAGAGTTTCCGGGAGCTCAGCGGTTCGTGGCTGATGGCCGCGTTGATCGCGGCGTTTCTGGCCGTAATCGGTGCTCTTTTGTTCGATAGCAGGTCGGCTCCAGGAGGCGATTCGCAGTCGTTTTTTCCGGAACAACCCAACCCGGTCCAACTCATCGACTTGGCAACCCGAGCCGTGTGGCTATGGGCGTCGACAACGCTGGGAGCTTGGCTATTGTTGACGCTCGGGAAGCTATGGGAACGGGGGGTGGGCAGTGGTGCGCATCGAAGGTTGGCGATGGCCGCAGTCGGCATGGTGCTTGGCGTCGCCGTTGCGGGTCTGGCGAACTATCTGGGCCTGAACCGCACGTCGCTGCCGATGGCCAACATCCCGTTGCTCGCCGAACTGCTGCCTCTCAACATGCGGAGCGCCTGGGTGGCGTATCCAGTGCTCTACGGCACTCTATTTTTGCTGCTTCGCTGGTGGCGGGAAGCGGACTCGCTGCGGTCGTCTCGATTCAGTCTTTGGAACACGATCGTCGACTTGATCGCCGCCTACGCGGTGGCCCAGTTCGTGGCTGTGGGCAACCCGGGACAAGTGTTCTTGCCGGCCGCGATTTCGATTTGCGTCCAGTTATCGGCGGCTTGGATTGATTTAGAAACGCGGGCCCGGTTCCGCGAACAGGTTTCGGGGGAAGTCGTCACATGAGATTAATAACTGTCCTGGCGTCGTTGGCGGTTTTTGGTTGCTTGCTGTTCGCCGCCATCGCCATATTTGCAATGTTCTTTATGGTACATCGGGAACAGCCAGTCGATCCTTATTCGTATCGAAGCGTTTCGACCAAGGCGAAAATCGATCGCGAAATGCGTGGACACGTATCGAAGGCGTTGAGCGATCCGAATTCAAATATGCGCCGCGTGGTGGGCGAGCATGGTGAACTTTCGCTGGCGCCGGCCGACCAGTGGGAGATTCGCCCCGGGCAGGCGGTCGACACGCGTAGCCCGCAGGAGGCGTCGTCCGTCCCATCGTCCGTCCCATCTTCTGGCAAATCGCCAGAGGTCGCATTGTCGGACAGCGGTGTCCGGGAGCTCGCCGCCGCTCCTTCCGTCGATTCCTCGGACGACCGCCCGCGGTATGTCGCCGATCGGTCCCAGCGGCCGCAATGGGCGAACGCGTTGCCGCGATATGACGACGAGGTTGCGACCGTGACAGTCGCCTCGGGCCCATGCGCGACGCTTCGCTCGGCCAACGAGCAGCTCGATGCGGAAATCATGCTTGCGGTGAATACGTATGCGGAAAGAACGCTTGGCGTGGCCAACGCGCCTTCCAGCCTCGGTTTCACCGTCGACGAAATCCGTGCTCGATGTTTGCGGGGAGAGCCATACATTGAGCATGGGGAACTGACCGGCATCGGCCCAATGCAGGAGATGTTCGCGCGCCTGGAGTTCGATTCCGATTTCCGGCGGGAACTGGGCGAGCGATGGCGTAGCCTTACGGTGCTCGGAAGGCTCGGGCAAATCGGCTACATTGCCGGTGGAGTTCTGGCGGCGGTGGCGCTCGTTTGGTTTGTGCTTGGGAAGTCCTCGACACATTCCGCAGCGGTCCATGGGAACAATGTTCCAGGGAATGCAGCGCCTGCGAATGGACAACTGGCATGAGTGGCGGACTGGACGGTGATCGGCTGTTATTGAAGCGGTTGCGCGCCGGCGACCAATCGGCTTGGCGCGAGTTGATTGACCGCTTCG
>JBJTOW010000075.1:0-3111 GCA_046074805.1 Planctomycetota bacterium
GTCATGAGGGCCGTTCGGGGTTGCAGAGGACAGTGGCTTGTGGATGGGGAGAGCTTTTCGGTTGTCAGTTGTCAGTTGTCAGTTGTCAGTTGTCAGTTGTCGGTGCTGGGCGGTGGGCGGGGATTCACGAGCGGTTCGTGCCTGACGCTTTTCTGGCGACATGGGCTTTTCGCAGTCGCATGACTTGAAGGCAGACACTCCGTCTACGCGATTCGCAGTCTTTCGCGAGTCAATCGTTGCGATCGATCGGAAGTCGGTCGTACACAACCACGGCTCAATCAACGTTCCAACGTGTAGCCTACTGAAAATGACGATCAAGCAGTTTGCAACAACCTGAAACCTGTCAACCGACAACCGACAACCGACAACTGGCAACCGACAACTGGCAACCGACAACTTCCTCCCCCCGCTACCCGATTCGCACATCCACGCTGGCTCGATGAGCGGTCAGGCCCTCTTTGTCGGCGAGTCGTTGGACGTGGGGGGCGACATCCCGCAGCGCCGCTTCCGAATAGCTGATGACGCTGCCGCCGCGGAGAAAATCGTTAGCGGTCAAGCCGGCCGCCCAGCGGGCCGTTCCGCCGGTGGGCAGGACATGCGAGGGGCCGGCGACATAGTCTCCCAACGCGACCGGGGTGAAGTTTCCAAGGAACGTGGCGCCTGCGTGACGGAGCTTTGGAAGCAACCGCTCGGCGTTGTTGATCGCCACGTGGAGATGCTCGGGGGCAAGCAGGTTGGTGATTCGGCACGCTTCATCCTCGTCGCGCACCAGAATCAACGCGCCAAAAGCCTCAAGGCTTTGCAGGGCCAGATCGCCGCGACTTAATCCGGCCGCCTGTCGTTGCAGTTCGTTGTGGGTCGCCTCCAAAACCGCAGGGCTCCAAGTGACAAGGATGCTCGCCCCTGGCGCGTGTTCCGCCTGGGCTAACATGTCGGCCGCCGTGAAGTCGGGCCGAGTGGTCTCGTCGGCGATGACAACGACTTCGCTTGGGCCAGCGATCGAATCGATATCCACTTCGCCGTAGACCAACTTCTTCGCCAGCGCGACGAACATGTTGCCGGGACCGACGATCTTGTCGACCTTCGGAAGACCCTGAACGCCATAAGCCAAGGCGGCGACCGCTTGGGCACCACCGAGCCGATAAACTTCGCGGATCCCAAGCTCGTGGCAGGTAGCTAAGACATCCGGATTGTTCGCTCCGAACGGCGTTGGAGGGGCCACCACGACGATCTGCTGGACGCCGGCCGCCGCGGCCGGAACGGCCGTCATCAGCACTGTCGATGGATAAGCCGCCGCACCCCCAGGCACGCAGATCCCAATCCGCTCCAGCGGAACATACCGTTGTCGCAGTACCACGCCCGGTCGCGGCCGCAATTCCACATCGCGGTGCAGCACGGCACGCTGGAATTCCCACACATTGTCGCGCACTCGACGCACCGTCTCCAGGAACTCGGGAGCGGCGGACCGGTGAGCGGCGGCCAACTCGGCAGCCGAAACGCGAATCGTGTCGCCCGTTAGTGCGGCATTGTCGAGCCGCTTGGCGTAATCCAGCAACGCGGTCAAACCTTGCGAACGAACGTCGTCGCAAATCCGCTCGACGACCTGCCCAGGGGTCAGCGGCGAGCCGAACACCTCCACGGTCCGTCGCCTTCCAGCCTCACTCACAACGTTTCCACGCGGACTCAACCGTTCGCGTAGAGCGTCCAGTTGCGGAACCAAGTCGTCTCGACGGGAATCAATTCGCAGCAGTTTCAAATTCGCAGTGCTCATATGGCTGCATTGTTGTGAGGAGTCGGCGGCCTGGAAAGGCCCACTTGGCAAGGCGGCGGCCCGCAGTTCAAAACCCAAAACGCAGTTGCGGATCGGGGCCGGAACAGTCGGGGTTCAGTTCCTTGAATAACAGACTGGGCTGGATATCGCGATTGTTCTGGTACTTGTCGCTGTCGTATTCGCGGATTTCCCCCGCGATCTGATGGTAGAAGATCTGGCAGATCGGGACGCCCGGATAAATGCGTATCGGCTGAACGGCGAACATCTCCAGCGTCCAATAGCCGCGAAAGCCGACGTCGCCAAAGCCTGCCGTGACATGCACGAACAGGCCAAGCCGCCCGATCGACGAACGGCCCTCGATCATCGGCACGAGATTCCGAGTCTCCGTGCGTTCGCAAGTCCTTCCGAGATAAAGCTGGTTGGGACTGAGCACCAGTCCATCGGCCGGAATATGGATGCGCCGCGTACGACTCGGCTGCCGCATGTCCAGCACCACCTCCTCGTAGACCAGCAGTTCATCGTGCAACGTCAGGTTGTAACTATTGGGATTTAAGAGCGACGGCTGAAAGGGATCGATCACGATGTTCGTCCCAAGCTGCCGACGGATTTCCTCGCCGGAAAGTATCATGCGCGCGGTCCCTGCCAAAATTCGGCGAACGTAACTGTCCGGAAAGCAACGCGGAACGAAGAATCAACCACCCGCCACCCCTAACCCACCACCCACCACCCACCACCCGCCTCACGACACTCCGATCCGCGGACAAAGGGCGGCCAACACGCAATCCTCGCAGCGAGGTTTCCTGGCTTTGCAGATGCGGCGGCCATGATGGATGACGCGGTGCGAAAAAATGATCCATTCGACCACGGGAAGCTGGCGCATCAAATCCTGCTCGATCTTCACGGCGTCTTCATGGCGAGTCATCCCCAGGCGTTGGCTCAGCCGAGTCACGTGAGTGTCGACGACGACGCCTGTCGGCAAGCCAAACGCGGTTCCCAGCACGACATTCGCTGTCTTCCGCCCGACGCCCGGGAGATTTACCAGCGCGTCCAGTTCTCGCGGCACTTGACCGCCATGCCGTTCGACGAGCGCCCGCGAGCACCCCTGGATGTTTCGGGCCTTGTTCCGGAAGAAACCCGTCGGTTGGACTTCGGTTTCCAACTCTGGAAGCGGCGCGTTGGCCATCGCCTCTGGGGTGGGGAATTTGGCGAAAAGGGTCCGAGTCACTTGGTTGACCCGCTCGTCGGTACACTGAGCGGAGAGAATCGTGGCGATCAACAGCTGGAACGGCGAATCGTGGACCAAAGCGCATTCCGCAATTGGGTAGGTTTCCGCCAAACCC
>JBJTOW010000076.1:0-13870 GCA_046074805.1 Planctomycetota bacterium
TGTCGGTTATCCAACGGATCGTGCAGGCTCAACGCAGCTCATTCTTCTGCGGAGTTTGCCAACGTTAGGGCAGCCAACGCGCGAGCATCGGAATCCCGTTCACGGCGGGGCCGTTTGTCGAGCACCAGTTTTTCGCGACCATGCTCGTCGCGCTCAGGTTGTTCGCGATCAGCCTCATGGCCGTTTGGAGGTCGGTGATTGTCGGCGTTGCGATCGGCGGCGGGGCGACCCGGTTTGTGGAAAGCTGGATGGCTTGAAATGTTCTCGCTGCTTTTCACCAAGCCGTTTACGCACCAGCATTCTTGGGGGCGCGAAAGGAAGTAAGACGTGTTTTTGCAGTCGCGCCAGCGGGCCGGGACGGAGGGATGGGGCGGGTGCCACAAGTGATATGCCCAAGTTTTGCCCAGGATCGATCGGACTCGGCAGCCGGCCCAGCGGAGCCGCAAGCCGAAGTCATCGTCTTCGCACCCCCAGTCGCGGTAGTTTTCGTCGTAGCCGTTGATGCGTTCGTAGTCAGCCCGCCAACAGCCGACGTTGTTTCCGATGAGAGCCGGTTTGCGGCTGTGTCCAATCCACGAATAGAACTGGGCTCGAAGATGACGGCGACGGAGCCGTTTCCGCTCGGACGCCGGCGCCCAAGCGACGTACTCGCCGGAAGCGATGACCGCATCGGTCACGCAGTCGGACGCTTCCACATCCAGTCGGCAGCAATCCCCGGACGCGACCATTCCGGGACGCCGAAAAGCCAAGTGCTGGGCCAAGTGATTGGGCGGAACGACGCAGTCGCCATCGAGCAGCAGCAGGTAGCGGCCGCGGGCGAACCGCACGCCGTCGTTCCTGGTTCGCGCGACCTGAAAGCCGTCGTGTGGGTGCGATGTCCAAGCAATGGGGAAGTTAGCCGTTCGGGCGAAATCGGCGACCACGTCGGCCGTCTCGTCGCTCGAACCATCATCGGTCACGACGACTTCAAACCCTTCTGGAAGTCCTGTTTGCATCGCGAGCGACAACAGCGATCGGCGGACGTGCTCGGGACGTTCAAAGGTGCAAATGACCACGGTGACGTCCTGCGGGGCAAGTCGCGGATAGATCCAGCCGTTCATGAGGCGAGTCTCCGGGGGAGGGCGGCTGCGGTGTAAGAGCGCATTGGAGTCCGCCTCGCTCGCTGTCGGCATTCAAGGAACAGGCGGCGCGCCGCCTCATCCCAAGTCGGAACGCGGAACTCGGAGGGCGGCTGCCGCGACGCGGTTCCGCCCTCGCGCAGATGACGCTCGATGAGCGCGGTCAAGGTTGCCGGGCGTGTTGGATCAAACCATTCGCAGTAGGCGCCACCCACCTCGCGATGCACGGGGATGTCGCTGACGAATGTCGGTAGGCCATATCCCAAGGACTCGATGATCGGCAGTCCAAACCCTTCGGCGAACGAGGCGAAGATCGAGCCATGGGCATGACGGTAGGCATACTGCAATTCGGCGTCGCTGGCGTCGTCGAACCAAAACAATTGCCGCCCGCGAAGCGGATGACGGTCAAGCCGTTCGAACAATTTTTCGTTCATCCAGCCGCGACGTCCGAGAAATACGAGTCTCGGTTTCGTGGCGTCGGGGCCGTTCAACATGGACTGGGTGTCGGAACTGGCTGTCGCTGTGTCGGAACTGGCTGACGTGGATACGGAACTGGCTGTCGCGGAAGCGCTTCCACCGCCGGAGTTTCCGCCGGAGTTTCCATTTGGTTGAACGCTGTTCGCCCACAATTGCTCGAAAGCGTCGAGCACAGCGGCGTGGTTCTTGCGTGGGTCGAGTGTGCAAACCTTCACGAAGGTTGGAGCCGGTCCGCTGAACGCGGCTTGCACGGCCGATCGGACGGCTGTGCCGGTCGCGTCGACATCCAACTGCAAGTCAGCGCCCAGCGGGAACCATGAGACGCATTCGGGATCCCAGCCGCGGTTGGGAAAACGCTCCCGCAACCAATCGCGGAATTCGTCGCGCACCGACTGCGAAATCGCGATGAAGAAATCGACTTGCGGCGTGACTTCCTCCATCCAGCGCCGAAATTTCCGTGTCGCTTTAGGGATCATGAAATGCGGATACTGGATCGGCAGTAGATCGTACACCACCAATCCGATCCGCGTGCCGGCCCGCTTCGCCGCATGGAAACGCGGTATCTCGGGTAAAGTCCAGCTTCCGTCCAAGAGCAAGAGCACGTCTTCGGCGCGAAAATCGGGAGTCCCAACGCCGTCGCCGCGGACCGCGATCGCGGCGCGTCGCACCGCCCGTGCTAGCGTTCGTGGATAGAACAGTTTTCGCAATCGCGAACTCACGCGGCGGGACCATGTGGGGGGGCCCGCTTTTCGCGATTCTGTAAAGCGAGCGTTCATTTTGTCGAGTAGGTCGGGGCGGTCGAGCCAACGGCCATCGCGATACAGAACCGGACGGCTCTCCCAGCCAGCATCGTCGGCGACCGACTTCATGTGGGCCGCCACATTCCGGACAACCCGTTGAATCCCCGTGCGGGCCATGCTGGCTGCCGTCATCGAGCATTCGAGATACAATCTAGGCCGGCGCTTGTCCGGGGCTAACGGCGTGTCCTCATTCGCGCTATCCATGCCCGCCATCCTTGGGAATCGCCAAGGCCCGCCGTGCTCCCTGCTCTACGGACCCAACTCGTGCGGGGTTGTACCAATTAACCCAGTTGGCACCAAGATCAATATCCGGGTCGCCCGAAGCGGGGGGGGGCGCGGGGGTTCGGTGAAGTCTGGGGTAATTCAGGGGGCGCGGCGGCCAAGGATGTAGCCATGCGGGTCGACTTCGTTGCGGAGCACCTCCAGTTGGTCGGCCGTCGGAGGATTGGTGTAGCCGAGCGGTTCCAGCGCTCCGAGTTCGAAGCCCGTGTTAGCTTGCGTTTGTTCGCGCGTGACCCCCTCGTGCAGCGACTCGATACGCATCCGGCATGTGGCGCTGTCAAAGCCGAGCACGGCGAGGCTGGTCACGACCTTGTAGGGGCCGGAGCCGGCTGGCAGTCCGGCCCGTTCGCGGGCGCCGGGGCCGTCGAGGAACCCGGGGGTCGTGATGAAGTCGAGTCGCGGAACGAACCGGCGGCGGTCGTGGGGGGTGATGACCAGCGTCTTCCAACAGGTCGAGCCAAGATCGTTGGCGCCGCCACTTCCCGGCAGTCGCACCTGGGGACGCTCGTAGTCGCCGCCGATTTGCGTGGAGTTCAAATTGCCGAACGGATCGATTTGGGCCCCGCCGAGAAACGTGTAGTCGACCATGCCGCGCTGGCAGGTCTCCATAATGTCGGCCATGCTGGTCGCCATCAGTCCCTGATAGAACGTCCGCGAGTCGCCGACACTGATCGGCATGCGTGGCAATCGCGGGCCAACTCCGCCCGCTTCGAACAACAGGGTCAAGTTCGGCGCTGTCGTCTTTTGCGCGAGCATTGCGGCGGCGCAAGGCATGCCAGTTCCGACGACGACCAACGCTCCGTCTTCCAACAACCGCGCCGCAGCGCAGATCATCAATTCGATAGGCGAATACCCGGTCGGTACGCTCATGACTAGCTCCCGCAGTGTCCCAACGCTGTCGAACAAAGTGCCGATCGCCGCGCGTGAAAATACTCGACCGGACTCTCGGAGAACAACGGCTCGCGACGGCTGGCTCGGGCGCTATCCTTGATTTCCCAGCCGATAGTCGGCAAACTTCCTTGTAGAGTAGCATCCAATGGCAGGGCCGTTTTGTCCGACCGTCAATTTAGGAAACGGGAGCAATCGCCGTGATTCGCCAACGCGTTGCGATGGAGATCCTGAACCGCGAATTCCTCGAGATCCGGTGCAAAGTCCTGGAACTCGCGGCCGCTTTTGATCGCCTGGAACGGGGTTCGGGCGGCTTCGCTGATGACCCGCGATGGGGGAAAATCGGCGAGGCGCTCGATGTGCTTCAAGACGATCGCGGCGACCGCGCGGAGCGGGTGCAATTGATTTTTTCCCGCCCCTACGCCCCGCAGTGGCGCGACGAATTCGCCTTGGATCGTCCCGAGTGATCCCGGCGGTGGGCATGTTCCGGCCTTGGGCGCGAATGGAGAATTTTATCGATGTACTACTTCGATCCGCACATCCACATGGTCTCCCGCACCACGGACGACTACGAAACGCTCGCGAAAATGGGCTGCGTGGCGATGAGCGAACCGGCGTTTTGGGCCGGGTTTGATCGTGGCAGCGTCGAGAGTTTCCGCGATTACTTCCGGCAGTTGACCGACTTCGAGCCGCGGCGGGCGGCCCAGTACGGCGTCCAGCATTACACGTGGCTGTGCATCAACGCGAAAGAAGCGGAAAACGTCGGACTGTCGCGGGCAGTAATCGCCATGATTCCCGAGTTTCTCGACAAGCCCAATGTGTTGGGGATCGGGGAAATTGGCTTAAACAAGAACACCCGGAACGAGTCGCGTATTTTCTTGGAGCATTTGGATTTAGCGGCTCGCTTCCGCCAGCAAATCCTGATCCACACGCCGCATCTCGAGGACAAGTACCAGGGCACTCGGATGATTCTCGATATGTTGATCGGCGACTCGCGGATTGAACGTTCCCGAGTGCTGGTCGACCACGTCGAGGAGCACACAGTTCGGACGGTGCTGGAAGAAGGATTTTGGGCTGGTATGACGCTTTATCCGGTCACAAAATGCACTCCTCAGCGTGCCGCCGACATCGTTGAAACCTACGGACCAGAGCGTCTGATGGTGAATTCCGCCGGCGATTGGGGACCGTCGAAACCGACCGCTGTGCCCGATTTCATCCTGGAAATGCGGCGGCGCGGCCACCCCGAATCGCTCATTCGGAAAATCGTGTACGACAACCCGCTCGAGTTTTTCTCGCAGAACGCCAGCTTTCGCTTTACCCCCCCCGACCGCCGCGGTCTGCCCTAGTGTCGGGCCGACTAAGTCTCGCCGTTACCAAATCTCGCGGCGATCAAGGCGGGTGCCGACCCAATCTCGCGCAGATCAGATTCTGACCTGCCCGAGCCTCGCGCCTTTGAGGACAGCTGCCGACCGATGTTCAGGTGGACGTCGTGCTGTGTCGGCTCATGGAAAAAATTTGCTTCGCGGCGACTGTATCGTGCGACGATCCAAGCCCGACCGCCGCTCAACTCATAGCGACCTCAACGGAGAGCGACTTCTCTCGAAGGCCCTCTGTGCCGCGCCGCCAACTTGCCGGAGAAAATGTTTCGATGAGCTGTTTCTCGCAGCGGGATTTCGAGCAGCTGTTGACAGGTCAACTGACCGAGGACAAGCACGCCAGACTCGATCGACATTTGTTATCGTGCGAGTCGTGCAGGGATCAACTGGCGTCGATCAGCGACGATCTTGAGTTGGCCGCGAGAATCTCGGTAGGGTTTGGCCCACTGGCTGCCAATCGCGAAGGTGGCTCACAGGGCGGCCGTGTAAACCACAGCCACTTGACGTTCGCTTCGTCGCCCAACGATTCGACCGACATTCATGTTGGCGACGGCGAAAACTTGCTGGCCGCTCGCGAAGATGCCGCGAAAAGCCTCGAGCGAGACCGGGAATTCTTGCGTCGCTTGGGCGAGCAGTTTCCGGTGGAGGATTTTTTACGCGAGGATCAAGAACCGGGCGAGACGCCGCCACGCGATGCGTCGCCGGCCGAAATCCATTTTCCAAACATTCCGGGTTTGGTGTTGGAGCGAATGCTGGGCGAAGGTGGCATGGGCATTGTGTACCAAGCCCACGATGAACGGCTGCGTCGCACCGTCGCGGTCAAGTTGTTGCGAAGCGTGTCCAGATCGCGTTCTCTTGCCATTCGTCTGCGACGCGAGGCGGAGGCGGCGGCCCGACTCAGCCATCCCAATGTCGTCCAGGTCTACGCGACCGGCGAATTTGATGGATTGCCGTTCGTGGTGATGGAGTATGTCCGTGGAGGCACGCTGGACGATCGCCTCCAGGGCCTGCCGCAACCGCCCCGCGCCGCCGCGCGAATCGTGCAGTTGCTGGCGGAGGCAGTGGAGTTCGCGCATCAACGTGGGGTCATCCATCGGGATCTTAAGCCGAGGAACATCCTTCTCGATTGTTTCGTCGACAACGTGGCCAACGCCTCTTGGGAGGAGATCACGCCCAAAGTCGCTGACTTTGGCTTAGCGAAACTTCAAGACGAAGAAAATGGCGCCACCCATTCGGGACAGATGCTGGGAACCCCGGCTTACGCCGCTCCTGAGCAATTGCAGTCGGCCCGGAGAGTGCTACCGGATAGCCTACCTAAAACGCTGTACGAGCTGGCGGAAAAACCGGTGGAAGTGGCGGTCGGGCCGCCCGCCGACATCTACTCGTTGGGCGTTCTTCTGTACCAGATGATGACGGGGCGACCGCCGCTGCAAGCCGAAGATTTGCTCCGCACGATCAAGCTTGTGCTCGATGTCGAACCGTTGCCTCCGCAGCGGTTGCAACCCGGAGTGCCGTTGGATTTGCAGACGATCTGTTTGCGTTGCCTCGCGAAGGATCCACGGCAACGCTACGCGTCAGCCGGAGCCTTGGCCGACGATCTTCGCCGCTTCCTCAATGGCGAACCGATCGTTGCCAAGCCGCCATCGCTGGTTGGAAGGCTGTGGCGATGGGCGCTGCGAAATCGTCTCTTGGCCGCTATGGAAGCGGCCGCCGCCGTTCTGCTTTCCTTGTTGATGGCAAGCGCGATCGCTGGACTCATGGCTTTCAAGGTTAAAAATGATCAACTTGGGGACAAAAATGAACAGTTACGGTCTGCCAACGAAAAACAACAGAAACTGGTCAGTCAACTAAAACGCTCGGTTCAAGAAACCGAGATCTCCCGGAAAATGGCGGAGAGCCAGGCGAACTTAGCCCGCGCCGAGGAAGCTGAGGCCCAGCAGCAACGCGATCGGGCCGATAGGGCAGCGGCCGATTCAATTTTGCTCGCCGAACTGGCGAAAGTGTCCGCGGAGAAGGCGGCGAACGAAAACTACATGTCTTTGATCGCGGCGGCCAACTTGTCGCTGCAATACTCCGAGCTCCGCCTACTGCGCGACTATTTGCAGTTGTGTGTCCCAAAGCCTGGCGAGCCTGATCGCCGGGGCTGGGAGTGGCACTTTCTTAATGGAATCCGGGGTGGCGAGTTAGCTCGATGGGATATCTCCAGCATCCTGAATCCGTCGTTGAGCCCGTGCCAATTGATTTACAGCCCGGATGGACGCTGGCTTGCGTTGGCGGCGCGACCGGAGTGGGGGGCGAGCGCAGGGGGCGTCCTGCTATGGGATGCCCACAAAATGCAGGTGGTAAGCCAAACTGAATTTGACAACGCGCCTCAATGGCAAAACCTCGAATTCTCCGAGGATGGGGCAAGCCTCTTGGCCATAGGCGTCGAAAGCAAAGTTCTGCGGGCGTGGACACTACCCGGCCTGGCAGCCGAGACAAACTTGGCAAAGCCCACGGAACGGGAGTTTAATTTAATTATTCAAACTCCTCTAGGTCATCGCCTTCCGTCTAGAATTGGCATTGTTCATTCCACAAGACCTAACAGTCCAGGGCCGGCTAGTTTGCTGGAACATCGTCTGGCCACGGTAGGCGCCGTTCGAAACGATGGGAATGTCGCTGCTACAGCGGATGCCGATGGTCGCATTGTGATTTGGCGCGCGCCGACGCGCCAACAGTCGCATCAATTCGTAAGCGAAACGCGTCCGATCTTCGCGGTCGGACTAAGTCCCGTGGCTCCCTTCGCCGTCACGATCGCCCATGATCGCCTATTACGCCTTTGGGATCTAAGCCGCCACGGCTCGCAGATTCCCGTCCGGCTTTCGCCGATCGCCGAGCCGATCCTGGGAGCTTCGCCCGCGCCCGCCACCCGTGACGCCAATGCGATTCTTCTTCCCGTTGCCAATCGAAAAGTCGCCAACATGCGGTCCGAACTGATCGATTTCGTTTTTTCCCGAGACGAAACTCGAGTCGAGCGTGTCCGGCTCGCTCCCGACAGCGGTGTTCTGCTGGATTCCGCCGACGCGGAAACAGGCGAACCTTTGCGGCAACGCTGGCTGGAAACCGCTGAGTGCGTTTTGGGCAATCATGCGTCAACTTACCTGAGCGATGACGGGACTCGGTTCGCGCTGCCACTTCGCGGTTCGCAAAACACTCTCATTGTCGGTGAAACGGCAACGAAGCGAATCCTAAGTTTTGTGATCGCGACGGATGGACCAATCGAAGCGCACTGGCTCAGTCCCAATGGGAAATTGGTCGCGACCGTGTGCCAGAATCAGCGAGCGGTCCAGTTATGGAGCGCCGAAACCGGGGAACGATTGACGAGTCTGAATCCACCTAGAGCGGCCCCGATGGCGGATGTGGAACGTCCTGTCGTTACCTTTGATCGGTGGCGCGAGCGAATCGCGATTCACTACGGAAATGCCGGCGTGTCGCTCGTCCAATTACCCAGCGGATCGCGGCATGATGGGATTGCCGCAGGCATCGCTGGTCTTCCAGCGCTTTGCGCTTTCGATGTGCGAGGAAACCTGCTTGCTATCCCCGCATCGAATAATCGTCATGTGAACTTGATTGATATCCGTGATCCAGCCGCGATTCCAGCACCTGCGGCTCTTTCGGCCAGTGGCACCGGACGGCAATCCAATGTCGTGGCGATGGCATTCAGTCCTTCGTCTTCACAACCTAGGTTGGCGACCGTGACCATTTCGGGGGACGTTGACTTGTGGAATCCCGACGAACGCCGACTAGTCCTTCGTCTCCAAGCCACAGCTGCAGCACAAGACGAGCACTGGCGTCGCGTCCGTTGGAGTCGCACTGGTCGAAAACTCGCCATCGACGGATCAGCTGGCGTTGTTGATATCTGGGAAGCTCCCAGCCCACAGGATATTGAGAGGCTGGCACGGGAAACCCATCTCACTGCGGAACTTCCCGCCAAAGGGGAAGCAGGCAGTCCACAAACGGCTCGGCAATCCTCGCCGGGCCCAACTCCGGTTGAGGCCCCCGCGACTTCGCCTGACCGTCTCGCGAAAATGTTGCGGCAAGCGATCGTGCGTGGTTTGCTCGCCGAAATCGAATCTATGGGAAGAGTGTCGGTTGATCTGAGGCAGGTGGATTTTTTCCACCTGCAAAAATTTCAGGCAGAACAGGTACGGATGGCCTATGAACAATCTCGTCTGGTGAATTCCTTACCGCCAGCGTTGCGTGCCGACCTGGGCTTCGTATTCGCTATGCGGGGCGAATGGAAGCAGGCTGTTGAGCACTGGCGATTCAATGCCGATCCAGGTCCAGGTGCGGAACGAGCACCTGAAACTCGCGAGCTTGCCTACACGACCGCTCGCCGAATCCTTGCTTCGGACATTCCTCTCGTGGAGATTCAGAAGCTGAGCCCGGAATTCCACGAGTTGGAAATGGAGAAGCAAAGAATCGATACTCAGAGCGATCCTAAATTGTGGCGAGCAGTGCTCGAAAAATCGCTCGCGATGGACCCAGCCGATCCGATTGCCGCGCGATATCTCGCAAGGCTCCTCCTATCGGATTTATCAATGGACGTTTCCGAACAAGGGAAACGTGCTCTCTTTCTCGCCACCGGTCCTCGCCAATCCCCGTTCACCTTACTAGCCGCTGTCCGGTTCGCGATGAAAGACTACTCGGCGGCCACAAAAATACTCGACAACGACCCGCCTGATATCCTCGATGAGGAACGACGATTGCGGGACACGCTAAGGAAAATGTTGCAAGAGCAAAGCCCCTGTAAGCCCTGAATGGGCGGTCCACCGGTCCGGCGGAAGAATATGTAGCGATTCACAAGGCGGAGTGGCACCCCGTATGGACGCTATTGCGCTGGCCGCGGCGACGATTCTGCCGCTTGGAGTTGGCGGAATAGCAAATCGGTGGTCGGATCATGTCCTTGCAGCTGCAGCGTTCCCGCCTCTAATCGCAAGCCCTTGCGTGGATTCGCGTCCACCGCACGCTCGTCGGTCCACTGAGTGACTTGATAGCCATTGACCCATACCGCGACGGTCGGACCAGCCACGTTCAGCGTTTTCGTGAACCACTCGAGATCGTCCGCGGCCACGAGCCGGGCGTTGACGCGTCGAAAGATGCCCCCGGTGCCGCAATCAGCAGGCTGGCCGCGATCGCCCGCTTTGTAGCCATTGTGAATCTGGCTTTCATAACCATTCATTTCCTCGCCGGGGATACAGCGAAAGAACAATCCCGAATTCAAACTGCGGGCGAGCGTCTTGCATTCGAGGCGGGCGACAAAATCGCCAAACCGTTCCTTCGACTCCAAGTAGCCTTTTCCATCTTTTAAACTCAGTTCGCCATCCGGGGTCACGGTCACTCGGGATTTCGACGACGCTGGCTGCGACCAGCCATCCAAATCCCGGCCGTTGAAGAGCGTGGCCAAACCGAGCGGCTTCAGCCGAATCTGACGGAATGCGACCGCGCCCTTGTTGAGTTGCAACCCGATGAGCCCCCGCCGAAGCGGCTTCGTATCGACGTATTCGAGCGCGGATTGGCCATCGAGCTTCACCGCCACACGGCCACCTTCCACGCGGATTTCGTACTCATGCCATGTGTCTGGCTGGGCCTTGCCGGCCGCATCCGTTCCCTTTTCCCGTCCCACGAAACTGCCCGTCGGGAAGGGACTTACCGCCGGCTCGGCGATGTTCAATTCATAGCAGTCGAGCTTCGGGTCCGTCGGCTTGGCTGGCGTATGGAGAAACACTCCGCTGTTGGTGCCCGACGCGAACCGAAATTCCAGCCGCAATTCGTAGTCGCTCCAAGGCACACCGCTACAGAGCAAACCGGGCTCGCCCTCCGAAACCGTGATCGCTCCATCCTCTACCCGCCAATTCGCCTTGGATGCCGCTTGCCAGCCAAAAAGTGTTTTCCCGTCGAACAAGGAGATCCAACCGTCAGCCAACTCCGCCGCGCTGAGTGGCGGCGTAAACGGCGCCGCTGGTGACGCCGCGCCAGACTGGTTTTCATCCGACGCATCTCCCTTGGGAGATTCCGCCAGGGGCGATTTCGCGGGCATCTTGGAGGTTGACTCGCTCGTTGGCTTGTCCGATTCCGCCGCCGGAGGACTGGTGGCGTTTGGAGGCGCGGCGGCCGGTTGGCAGGCGATAAAACCGCTGGAGATGAGCAACCCGCCGAGCATCGTCCATCGGCCCAGCGGTCCACGCCGTCGCCGAGCGGCGGCGATTTCACGGCTCGTCACGGGAACAGTCGAACCTGTGGCTAGTTTTTCCATCATCGTTAAACGCTCGCTATCGAACAATTTTCCGCCAGGTGTAAGCCTCGCCCGGGTGCGGGCTGTCATCTTCCACAAACCAGCTTAGTAAGGCAGCGGTGACGAAGGTCGTCGAGCAGGGCAGCGCGATCGCCAAAAGCGGCGTCGGCTTCACGTTCTCGTCCACAAGAAATGGCCACCAGTTCCATAAGATTGACACGGTCAGCCCCAACAGCATCGCCGGCAACACCGAGCGGGTCGTGCACCGTGGCAGGAACATGCCGACAAAGAAGCTGGCCGCAAGCGGCCCGACGAACATGTTGAAAAACTTGGGCATCAAGTCGACCAAGGTGAGATTCAACCGCGACATCACAAGGACCGCGACGCAGGCGTTGGCGGTGACCAGCAGCGACACAACCATGGTCACGACGCGAACGAAAGCCAAATCGCTCAAACGCCGCTGTCCGCCACGGCGCAATCGCGGCACGAAATCATTGGAAACGACGGCGGTAATGGCGTTTGCGCCCGCCTCGAGCGTCTGGATCGCGTCGCACAGAAAGGCCGCCATAATCAGACCGGCGCACCCGACCGGCAACTGAGTACCCAAGAAATGAGGAAACAGTTTGTCGGCCGCTGTCGTCGCTGATGAGGCGTCGGCGGGCAAGAGCGCGGGATGCCGCAAATAAAACGCCAGCAACGCCAAGCCAGCGGTCGCCAATAGCGACGACATCGACAGGTCCACCACCATGTTGATGATGTAGCTGCGACGCGCGGCGCCCAACGAAGCCGTGGAAAAATAGCGCTGCAACACAACCTGGTCCGAACCATGCGTGCAGGTGTGCCAGAAGAAGTTGTTCAATACGGCGGTGACGACCGTCACACGGACCGTGAAGTCCCAGGAATACAGCTCAGGCTGCGTGTGTTTTAATCCATGGGCCGTCGCGGTGGACCACCAGTCCAAGGGTCCGGTGCCATCATGCCACACAACGTAGGAGATCGCCAGCAACACGCCGGTTAACAGCAAGATGCATTGCAGCACGTCGGTCCAAATCAAAGCCTGAATGCCGCCAACGCTGGTGTAAATGGCGGCTACAAGCCCAATCAGGATAATCCACCAATACAAATCGGGACCGGGCAGCCATCCCAAGTCCGGGCCTTTGACGCGGTCGAGCGCCAAAGAGGCGGCGAAGATCACCATGCTCATCCAACCCAGCCGCAACAACAGGAAAAGGCTTGCCCCAAGGAATCGCATCGGATAACTGAAACGCAATTCCAGGTACTCGTAAGCGCTTGTTAACCGCAACCGCATGAAAAACGGAATCCAAAGTTTCAGGATTACGATTGCGGTGAGCGGCAGAGCCAGGTAGCCAAGGAAGAACCCGACGCCGTGCTTGATCATCTCTCCCGGCACGGCCAGATACGACAGTGTCGAAAACAGGGTTGCGAGAATGCTGAGGCCGACGGCGAACCACGGCATGTGGCGGCCGCCGACGAGAAAATCGTCGACGTTGCGTTGCCGCCTGCCAAACCACCAAGCGATGCCAAACGTTCCCGCGAAATAGAGGGCGACGACGGCGATGTCGATGCGTCCCAGTCCGCCCTGCGGGGAAACGTTGGCCTCGTCCACGCTCAGTCTCCCTGTTCCTTCTTTTCGATCTTCGCCCAGCTATCCTTGAGTGTCACGGTGCGGTTGAACACCGGTTGGCCGGGCTTCGAGTCTTTCGGGTCGAGATGGAAATAACCTTGCCGTTCAAACTGGAACGGAACTTTGCATGGCTCCGCCACCGCCAAGCTCGGCTCAACATACGCTCGAGAAACCGTCAAAGACCGGGGATTGAGATGCGTCCGCCAATCCTCGCCTTCCGCCAAGTCGTTCATATTCTCTTTCGTGAACAGGCGGTCGTAGAGCCGTACTTCGGCAGGCACCGCGTGTTCGGCCGAAACCCAGTGGATCGTCGCCTTTACTTTGCGGCCATCGGGCGTCCATCCGCCCCGCGAGGCTGGATCGTAGGTGCAACGCAGTTCGACAATGTTGCCCGCCTCGTCTTTCACCACCTCGTTGCATTTCAGGTAGTAAGCCCAACGCAATCGCACCTCGCCGCCAAGCGTCAACCGGAAGAATTTCTTTGGGGCCTGCTCGCGGAAATCATCCTGTTCGATGTAGAGCACGCGGCTGAACGGCACCTGACGGGAACCGGCGGATGGGTCTTCTGGATTATTGATAAACTCAAGCTGCTCGACTTGGCCCTCGGGATAATTCGTGATGACCACTTTTAACGGGCTCAATACGGCCATGACCCGGGGCGACCGCTTGTTCAGGTCGTCGCGCAGGCAATGTTCGAGAAGTTCGACTTCGGTCAGGCTGTTGAATTTGGTCACGCCAATCACGGCGCAAAAATGACGCAGCCCCTCGGGGGTGAAGCCGCGGCGCCGTAGACCGGCGATCGTCGGCATCCGGGGGTCATCCCAGCCGCCGACGTGTCCTTCCTGCACAAGCGACAGCAGCCGTCGTTTGCTCATCACGGTGTAGGTCAGATTGAGTCGCGCGAATTCGATTTGCTGCGGAGCGTAGATGCCGAGCGCCTGGATGAACCAATCGTACAGAGGACGATGATTTTCAAATTCCAGCGTGCAAATCGAGTGCGTGATGCGTTC
>JBJTOW010000077.1:0-2971 GCA_046074805.1 Planctomycetota bacterium
CGCCCGAGGGCGCCGCTTTCACACCGCCGAAGATCAAAGCTCCAAGTGCGAACACGTGTCCCAAGTCGATCCGCTCGCCGGTCGTTCACGTCGACGAAGCTTCTTTCGCGGGGAGACGTTGTCCGAGGAGGAAAGCGGTGCCTTCGGCCCCGCACTCCAAAAACGTTAGTGTCGAGCTAGCTTCCCAGCGCTCGGCAGCCGTTTAACTCGAAAAGGCGGTGCGCCGCATCGATGCCGCTTTTAGCCTTGGCGCCACTTATATATGGGCAGATGGCGATAGTAGACTTCCAGCATGTAGATACAAAGGCACGTTTCATATAAACGGCCACCATGCGAGCCCCAGCGGTCGTTCTCAGGCGCCCAACTACCAGCTTCTTTGCCGGTCTTCGTTTGATTCTTCGGAATCACTTCGCGCATCACGGCGTTCCACTTGTCCCACGGCGAACCTTCCATGTGATGCGTGACCTGAGTCGCGTAGTACCAGTAATACACGTTTTGATTGTCGAAGTCCCACCGTATCGGGTTTTCCAACAGCACGTCGACCCCACGAGCCAACCGAGGATCGTCGTGCTTCCAGCCTAAATATTGCCGGCACAACAAACCCTCCGCCGTCATCGTTTCAGTCGAGCCTTGGCCGGGTCGATAACCGTATTGTGAGCCGTCGTCGTTGGCGACCGTGTCGAGAAACTTCATGATCCGTTCCAGCGTCGGACTTGGGACTTCCAGGCCAGCCATCAGCGCGCTTTGCAACGCCATGACATACCAGCCAGTCACCGAGGTGTCGCTGTCGGAACCCGGCGTGTAACGCCACCCGCCCTCAGGGGCTTGGATTTTCACCGCGTAATCGACGGCCCGCTGAGCTGGCGCCCGGTATTCCTTGTCTTTCGTCATCCCGTACAGTTCGCAGATGGCGATCGTCGCTTGGCCCTGGGCATACAGCATCTGATGATGCACGCCTTCGTGGTAGAAAAGGCCATCGCGGTCTTGCATTTCGAGCAACGCCGCCCACCCCTTGGCGACCTCTTTCTTGAAATCGCCCTCTTTGTGCGTATGGCCCGCTCCTTGGAAAGCGAGCAACGCCATGGCGGTCGCCGCGCACCGATTCTCGAGGCCCGCTCCGTTGGGATATGGCCCCGTCAAACTCCAGGTGCCCGCCGCCTCCTGGTTTCGTTTGAGCCACTCCAATCCAGCCCGCACCGCCGCTTCGGTTGTTACCGTGCCGCCATACTTGCCCAGCAACGCTTCCTTCATCCCCTTTTCGCGGCCAGTCAGGGCCATGCCGATCGTCGGCGCTTCAACGGTGGAAGTGGAATTGAAGCCATCCAGCGCGACCTCCATCTCCGGCGGCGCGGCGAACGGATCGTTCGCGGCGACCAAATCCTTCGACAGAACCGGTTTTTCGACCTCGACCTCTTGCATCAGGCCGTTCGTCAGTTCGTCTTCCTCCAGCTGCACGCCGATCTCCTCGGCGTATACCGCCTCGATCTCCATCGTCCGCTTACCGGATGCAGCGAACCCAAGGATCGCCAGTACCACCAAGGCGACCGCGTGAATGATCGCGCTGATCAGCCACGGCGGCGAACCTTGAATCACTTTCTCCTCGAGCGTTTCCTCTTCCTCCCCTTCTTCGTCGACGACGATGACCGGCGTCGCCGCCCCGTTGACCATCACCGGCCTCGGGCCCGCTGTCCCACCGGGAACCGGCCGAGCCATACCAGCCGAGGCGCTTCCAGCCGAGACGCTTCCAGCGACAGCCGCAGCAGCCACTGCGACGCCAGTTGGCGACGAGGCCACCGCAACTGGTCTTGGCCCCACAGGAACGGACGCGACTCCCACCTCTCCTGACTTTCCTGGAGCCAACGCAACCGGGCCAACGCCAGCCGATCCGCCAGCCGATCCGCCAGCTGGCACCACAGCCGCAGCGCCGGCCACCGCGATTCCTGCGATGGCGCTCGCACTGGCGACAGTGTTCGGGGTGTTCTTTGCAGCGGCGGCGGTGGGCAAATCCCCGGAAGCGGCCTTGGCCACCGGCGCAACACTGGCGACAGCTTTCACACTGGCGGGGGCTGTCAGCGGACTGACGGGTGAGGAATTCGGTCCCACCGGAATGTTCGCAGGGCCGGGAATCGACGATGAACCGCCGCTTGATGCCGGTAGTGGACGAACCGCTCCGCCCTGAGCGGGCACGGCCACAGGCACGGCGACCGGTGCCGCCGACGGCGTCGAGCTCGTTAGGGGAAAACCGGGTCGAGCGTAATTCGCGGCCCCGTACCCCGCTGTCGGATGTTGAGCAGCGGCGGGAGTTGAACCCGAATAGTTGGCAGCCGGGGTGCCCGGCGCAGGGTAACCCGCCGCAGGGTAACCCGCCGCAGGGTAGGCGGCTTGGCCCGCCGACGGATACCCACCTGCCGAATAGCCTGCCGCCGGGTAGCCAGCGTTAGCGGCCGGGTATGCCGTAGGCTGAGCGGTCGGATAGGGGTTCGCATAGCCAGCCGGCTGCGACTGAGCGTAGTTGGCCTGCGCGTACCCCGGTTGACCGTAAGCAGGCTGACCGTAACCGGCTTGCCCATAACCTGCCTGAACTGGACCTGCCTGCCCTTGTCCCGTTTGGCCATAACCGGGCTGGTTGTATCCCGCTTGGCCATAACCGGTTTGTGGGTAGCCAGATTGACCATAGGCTCCCTGCCCGTAGCTTGGCTGCCCGTAGCTTGGCTGCCCGTGGCTTGGCTGCCCGTAATTTGGCTGCGTCTGGCTTGGCTGCGCCTGGCTCGACTGACCGTAGCCGCCTTGTCCATAACCGGCCTGCCCGTAAGCAGCGGTACCGTAGGCCGAGTTGCCGTAGACGGGTTGACCAGGAGACGCCGATACGGGCTGCCCGGGAGTCTGCCCCATTTGCTGCCCTGAATAAGGAGCGGCGAAGCCCGGAACGGAGCCTGCGGGAACCGCAGGTGCGACAGGATAGGACGGCGTG
>JBJTOW010000078.1:0-14652 GCA_046074805.1 Planctomycetota bacterium
TTGGACTGGATCCGGCTGATGTACTTCTATCCGATGTACGTGACCGACGAGCTGATCGATGTGATCGCCGCCAGCCGCCGCATCGTTCCCTATCTCGATATGCCTTTACAGCACATCAACGATACGATGCTTCGTCGCATGGCTCGCCGAGTGACTCGGCAACAGACCGAGGAAATGCTGGCGAAACTTCGTGCCCGTATTCCGAATTTGGCGATCCGCACGACCTTCATCACTGGCTTTCCCGGAGAGACCGAAGAGCAGTTCTCGGAACTGTCCGACTTCATTCGCACGCAGCGGTTCGAGCGGATGGGCGTGTTTACGTACTCGTTGGAATCCGATACGCCGGCGGCGAACTTGCCGGAACATTTGCCGGAGGACGTGAAGGAGTCGCGGCGCGGGCGGTTGATGGCCGTGCAACAAGAGGTCGCGTTCGACTGGACTTCGTCTCAGGTCGGCAAACGGATCGAGGTGATCATCGATCAGCCCGTGCCCAATGAGCGGAATGTTTGGGTGGGGCGTTCGATGGCCGACGCTCCCGATGTCGACGCCGCCGTCTATGTGACGGGCGGTCCGCACAAACTTCAGCCGGGCCGGATCGTCCCTTGCGAAGTGGTCACTTGCCAGGGTTACGATCTGATCGCCGTCGCTCTGGAACGCGGCCGCTAGCGTTTTGGACAGTTCGAGCACTCCGGCGATCCCGAGCTTTCCAGACGCGACGGACTTCCAATCCGTCGCCAAGCTCTAGGCGGGAACGGCTTATTCTCCTCGGGAGACGAGTGCGGCGACAAAGCGTTGCCGAGTAGGCGGACCAACGACGCCGCGGGTATGCTGGCGGCTGTTGGATATTGTCTCCGTCTTTTTCGGGAGGGCCACGCCTTGCGATCCCGTCCTTCAATTGTCGCGCGTCTGATTAACCGCGTGTCACTCTGCGGTTGCCTTGTGGCTTACTGCATGGCCGTTGTGGGAGGCCAGCCAGTGCCGACGGCTGCCGATAGCGAAGCGGTCCAGCAATCTTCCCGCAAGCTTGTGGACGCCTACAACGCTGGTCGAGCGAAGGACATCGCCGCGATGTTTATGCCCGACGGCGAAGCGATAGACGAGGCGGGAAATGTCTACCATGGACGCGAACAAATCGAGCAAGTCTTCCAGCGGTTTTTTGAAAAATTCCCCGGCGCGAAAATGACCACGGACTCGTCGGCCGTTCGGCTGCTGGGACCAGGATTGGCGGTGGAAGACGGTAGGCGAAAGGTTGTGACGCAAGACGGTGTCGGCAAGGCGGCAACCCGCTTCACGCTGGTCCATGCGAAACGGGATGGCCAGTGGCTTGTCGCGTCGGCCCGTGAGTTCGCGGCGGATGAGTCTCCGACGCCGCACGAGCGACTCCAGTCGCTCGCATGGCTGGCCGGCGAGTGGGTGGACGAAGACGCCGAGTCTGTGGTCGCGATGAACTGCCGTTGGTCGGATGACAAGAATTATCTGCTGGTCGAGTTCACGGTGAACCGCCAGGGCAAGCCGGTGATGAAGACCAGTCAACGGATCGGCTGGGATCCGCTCCATCAGCGAGTTCGGTCGTGGACGTTCGATTCCGATGGTGGCTATGGCGATGCTCAGTGGACCGCCATTCCGTCCGGCTGGGTCCTGAAATCAACGGCGGTGCTGCCCGACGGCCGTACGGGCTCTGCGACGTTGTTTGTTGAACCGACCGATCGAGACAAGTTCGCGATGCGTGGGTTCGACCGAATCGTCGGAGCCGACAGGAACGACGACTACGAAGTCGTCATCGTCCGGAAGCCACCCGCTCCCGCTTCCGCTTCGGCCGTAAGTCCCAAGTAGGCGGCGTGATCGCCGCCGCCTTGCCGCCTTCCCCGTTCCGTTCGAGGTGCCTCATGGCTGAATTGAAATCACTTCCGTGCGCGCGAATCCAACTGCTGCGCGCCGTAATCGTCTCGATCGGTTTCGTTGGTATCGGGTTGGTCTCGGAGGCGGCGGGGCAGCATTTTGGCGGAGGCGTTCGGGGAGGTGGACACGGCGGAGCCGCTCGGCCATCGATGGGCATGGGCGGCGGGGCGCACCCGAGCGGCGGCATGTCACGACCTGGCTCGGGCGTGTCGCGTCCCGCGACCGGGGCCCTGGCGCCGCCAAGCCGTCCATCGCTGCCCAGCGTTGGTCATCAGCCCGCCACGCGGCCGAACCTCGGCACTGCGGGCTCGCGGCCGTCGCTTGGTGTCAGCGGCGACTCCGCCGCCGGTCGGCCCTCCGTGATACGGCCATCGATCAATCCCCCCTTGCCCATGGTCCGGCCAACGATCACACCCGAAGTTGATCTGCGGCCGAGTCTGGGGAGCGTTCGCCCCGTTCCTGATCGCCCCGTTCCTGATCGCCCATCGCTTGATCGCCCCGCGCTCAGTAAGCCGTTTCCAACGAAACCGCTGCCCGGAAAGCCCGACATCGCTAAACCTGACACCGGCAAACCATTGCTAGGAAAGCCGCTGCCCGGAAAGCCCGATGCCGGTGACCGTCCGGGAATCGGCGATCGGCCGATTGTTGGCCGTCCAATGCCGATGCCCCGGCCGACGCCTAAACCGTTGCCGGTGGATCGACCGATCGTTGGACCGCCGGGTGTCAAGCCTTTCCCAGGGGAACGGCCGGTCGTGGGCGTAAAGCAGGGTTTTGTGCAGCGCCCTGTGGTGGGCGGGCGGCCGGGTAACGCGAATGTCAACTACTGGATGGGCAACGGCTTCAACTTCAATGTGAACGCCGGCGTTCGGCCCAGTTGGGGCTACGGCGAGTACCACTGGGGACATCATTGGCATGACCATCATGTCCACCACCATCACCATGGTTGGTACCACGGTTGCTGGAGCGGCCACTGGGGCAGCTATTGGTATGTGCCGGCAGTTGTCGGGGCGAGCTACTGGGGATTTACGGCGTTATCGAACGCTTGGGGCTACGACTACTACTACGGCTATCGCAATCCGTATTACACCGTGCCCGTGGCCGGGGTGGCGATCTACGATTATTCGCGCCCGATCGTGATCAATTCGTACGTCTCGGCGGACGACGCGAGCGGCACGGCCAACGCAAATCCAACAACGCCGTCGGAAACGGCAAGCGAGCGGGCCGGGTATCGTCTCTTCGACCAAGCTCGGGAGGCTTTTCGGCGATCCGATTTCCTCGGGGCCCAGAAGTTGGTTGAGCAGGCTTTGAAGCAACTGCCGAACGATCCGGTATTGCACGAGTTTTACGCGCTATGCCTGTTTGCCAATCGCCAGTACCAGTCGGCCGCCGCCGTCTTGAATCCGTTGCTGGCGGTCGCGCCGGGTATGGATTGGACAACAATGATCAGCTTGTACGCCAGTTCCGATGAATACACTCGGCAACTGCGGTCGCTTGAGAACCACTGCACGCGGCAGCCGGAGGACTCGGCCGCCGCGTTTGTCGTGGCCTACCACTACTTGATTTGCGGGCACGCGGACGACGCGAAAAAGGCTCTTGACCGCGTCATCAAGACGCGGCCGAACGATCAAGTCGCGCTGCGGATCCGCGATTCACTGAAAGGCGATGAGGAACCGGCCGCCGTTCCGGAACCGCCAGCGCCCTCCCGCTCTTCTTCCCCGGCACCGGCAACACCGCGAACCGGCAAGTCCCCTGACAGTTCGCCCACTCCCGCCACGGCCGCCACAACCGCCGCCACGGCCACGGATGCCACAGCCGCTGACGCCCCGACCACCGACTTGATCGGCACTTGGCGGGCGGAACGCGATGGCGATATGTTCGAACTGGCTATCGATGACCAAGGCCAGTTCCGCTGGAACTCAACGCCCCACGGAAAGCCAGCCGCCGTCATCACCGGCGGCTACAGCGTCGCCGACGACGCGTTGGTGATGGACAGCGCCGAGCAGGGCACGATGGCCGGCCAGGTAATCTCGAAGGGGGCCGATCAGTTCCAATTCGTGATCGTAGGCGGACCGCCCGGCGACAAGGGGCTCGCCTTCCAAAGGGTAAAGCTCGCCCCCTAAGCCGCCGAGCTCGGAAGGCGAACAAAAGTCGTTGGCTGACGCGGGTGGCGCCGGTCCTACCCGCGTTTCACACCCGTACTCGTTTCCAACCGCCTGTCGCGAAGCGGATCGCCAGGAGTGTGCTGCGGATCGCGACGTCGATCACCATCGCCCACCAAGCGCCTTGGACGCCGAGATTCCAGCCGCTGATCGTGATATCCAGAATCGGAATCGGCAGCTCGTTCCAGGACAACCAAGCCGCGCCGGGGACGCGTATCAGGGCCAATCCAGTGAAGGTGACGGCCAATGAACACAGTGTGTCGCCGGCCCCGCGCAAGGCGCCGGTTAACACCATCGTGGTGGCGAGAAACGGCATCGAGAACGATACGATTCGCAAGTAGTCGCGGGCCAGCAGCGCGGTGCGCGGCGAAGACTCGCCGACAAACCATTCCACCAGCACCCAGCCGCCGTGATAGAAGAAGAATCCCATGGTGGAGCAAAACAGAACGGCGACGATGGCGGCGGTGAGGATCGCCCTGCCCGCTTGCCGTGGTTCGTTGGCTCCTAGCAACAGTCCCGGCATCGCCGAGGCGGCGACCGCGAACGACGAAGCGGGCGCGTAGGCCATCGCTTCCAATTCCACTCCCAGTCCGTGCGCTGCCGCGGAATCGGTGCCCAGCGTGTTGATGATCGAAACGTAGGAGAGATGGCAGCCGAGCACGGCGAGCACATCCAGTCCACCGGGGCCGCCGACGCGAAACATCCGGGCGAGCAATCCCCAGTCGGGCGTCAATTCGCGGAACCGCCATCCAATGCCATCCCGGCCTCGGATCAAAGCCGCCAGGAGGATGGCCGCGCCGACCGCATGTCCGATCGAGGTGCCGATCGCCAGCCCTTCCCAACCGAGCGCGGGTAGTCCGCCCCAGCCGAGCAACAACGCGGCGCTGCATACCGCGTTCACGAAGTTCACCACGACTTTCGTATACAGTCCGGTGACCGTATCGCCGGCGCCTCGTAGGATGGCGATCGCCACCTGCTCGAGCATGATGGCGGGAATTGCGGGGATCACCCAAAACAGATAACGCCACGCCAGCGGCGTCGCTTCTTCCGGAAGCCGCAGCAATCGAATAAAAGGCAGGCCGCCGAAGTAGGCCGCAGCCGTCAGTCCCGCCGCCAAAAAGACGCCCGCCAGCAACGCTTGGTGCGCGACCCGACGCGCGCCAGCCATGTCGCCCGCGCCGACAAAGCGGCCCACCAACGCCGACGCGCCGATCGCGACGGCCGAAAACAAACCCATCAACAACCAAATCAGATACGCCATCAAACCCATCGCCGCCTGAAAGGCGGCACCTTCAAGGTAATGCCCCGTAAGCCACCAGTCGGTGTAGCCGACTAGTAGATTCAAGGACTCCTCGAAGAACACGGGCAACGCGAGCCTCAACAGGGGACGGAGCGCGCCAGGCGAGGCGAGCGCCGCGCCCACGATCGGATTCACTCGCGTTATCGGCGCCGCGTCGGTGGTTTGGCCATTCGATGGTGGCTCACGGCGGGACGATTCGGTCAATTGATCACATTCCGCAGCGGCTGGCCAAGCAGGGCGCGGCGGCAGGCTTCCGAGCCTTTGACTCGCATGTCGCGCACGCCCTCCTCGCTGTAAAAGGCGTTGTGGGCATTGAGCACGACACGCGTGTGGCATGGATGAGCCGGATCGCGCCAGGCGACGAGCAGCGGATGGTCGACAGGTGCCGGTTCGATCGGCAGCACGTCGATCGCGGCCCAGGCAAGCTGCCCGGATTCGATAGCTGGAACCAGCGCCGCCGTGTCGACGATTCCGCCGCGGGCCGTGTTGACCAAGTACGAACCGCGTCGCATGCGAGCGATGGTCGGAGCGGCGAAGAGGTTCTCCGTCTCCGGTGTGAGCGGACAGTGGCAGCTGATGACCAGCGCCGTCGCCAGCAGTTCGTCGAGCGATTCCAGACGCGTGATGCCGAGCGACTTGTCGTAGCCGTCGATCTTGTAGGGGTCGAAGAACACCACGTTCATGCCCAGAGCTTTGGCGCGAACGGCGACCGCCGAGCCGATACGGCCGAGTCCGACAATGCCAAACGTTTCGCCACGAAGGCGGCGCAATGGCCGCACATGGTCGAAATGCCAAGGCACAGCCGGGTCGCGGAGCAACATGTTTTGGAAGGCGATGCCCCGCGTCAGTGCCAGCGTTAATCCGATCGCCGAATCCGCGACCTCCTCGGTGCCGTAGTCCGGCACGTTGGCGACCGGGATGCCGCGCGACCGAGCGAAGGAGTAGTCGACGTTGTCGTAGCCAACACCGCAGCGAACGATCAACTTGCACCGCCGCATCCGTTCGATGGTCGCCGAGCCGATTCTCACCGTATGGAACATCATGTAGGCGTCGGCGTCGTCGACGAGCCCCCACAACTGCTCCTCGGAGGACAGTTCGACGTAATCCAACGTCGCCAAATCCCCCAGCACTTGAGTTTCGACATCCAGCGGGCCGTGTTGCGAGCCCGCCACGACCACTCGAAAACGTTTGTCGGCCGACATGATTTCGCTCCGTTCCGCAGACTACCTGCCTCGGGACTTTTTCGCGGGCGTTTTACCTGTCGGCTTCTTCCCAACCGCTTTCTTCGGGGCGTTGCGTTGGGCAAGCGACCCTTTAGCGGGCTTTTTCCCGGCTCCCTTCGCCATGCCTTTGACGACCTTCACGACCTTTTTCGTCGGAGTCTTCTTCGCGGGCGTTTTCTTGGCGACGGCCGCCGCAGCAGGCTTCTTCGCCACGGTCTTTTTCACGGGTGCCTTTTTCACCACCTTGGCCGGCTTCTTCGACGGCGTTGGCTTGGAAGGCTTGCGAGCGGCAGCCTTCGCGGCCGGAACCTTGGCAGCGGGGGCTTTGGCCGGCTGTGCCTTGGCCACGGGCGTCTTGGCCGCTGGGGCCTTCGCGGCTGGGGCTTTAGCCGCCGAGGGTTTCGTGGCCGTTTTTGTCGCCGCTGGCGCTGGTGCTGGTGCTGGCGTCGACGGCTTTACGCTCACCTTCCCGGCCGATGCTGGCTTGGCGGGCTTCTTGGCCGCAGGCTTGGTCGCCGGAGCCGACGCACTGTTGGCCGCAGGGGCACCAGACGTCGCGGGTTCGTCGGCGGACATGGCCGGAGCGTTGGAATCGCTTCCCGCAGCTTCGGCCGACGCCGCTTCGGCTGCGGGTGGCTCAACCGCTGGCGACTCGGCCGCTTCCGTCTCTGTCCACTCGCTCGACGTCGACTCGCTCGCAGAAGACTCCTGGTCAGCCTCCGAGTCGTCCGCCGCCGCTTCTTCAAAATAGTGGCGGACCTTGGCGACGATCTGCGGATCGGTCAGTTTGTCAGACGTTTCAACAGCCACGATGTTGGTGCGAGGCGACTTCGCTTCGCAGCGTTTGCGAAACTCGCCTTTAGCTTGCGCTGGACCGAAGACCAAAACAGCCTCGACCCCAGCCAGTCCGGCGATCACCTGATCGTAGAACTCGTTGTACTCATGTTCTTCTTGCCGCTGGATCGTGTCTTCCGCCATCGACTCGTGGAAGCGGTGCTTGCCTTCGGAGGCGCGGCTGGGCGGCACGACGCCCGATTCAAATGTGCGCGTCGTTGGCGTGCCATCCTCGGACAACAGCACAACAACCGCTTTGCGATGGTCGATCCACACGCCCGCTTTGGTACCCATGGTCATGGTCCTTGTTGAAAAGGCTTCGAGTCGTCGTCGGACTGCGACCACCGCAGCCTCGCTGCGCGACTGGCAAGCGTTGCTTGACACCGCCGGAGGACGAGCAGTTGCGTGTTGACGAGTCGCGGCGGCGGAGGAATGCCAACAGAATACGCTATCCCCGCAGGATGAAAAGCATACATACGCGGCGGCTAAGCGAATCGACGTTCAGAAGCCGTCGCGCCGTCGCGCTGCCGAGCGGTCGGATCCGCGTTTGAACGAACGCAATCCGGCCAGTCTTCGCTTGCGGCCCCAATTCCCAGCCGTTATGCTCCAAAACTTGCAGTTGGAAACTGGCGATTTGATTGTGTCGATTGCAGCGGTTTTGCGGAGCGGTTTTTGGCGGTGATGCGGATTTTGGCGCCGCCGGGCGGCGTGGACGCGATGTGAGCCGCTGGGGACGATTTCCGCGCGTGAAAGCGACTTCCGCTCCATCGCGTTGCGGGCGCATGGCGGTGGTTTCGGCCATTTTTTGGCGGAGGTAGGGTCATGGCGGGGTTCAAACGAGTGACTGGTTCGAAGTGGACCAAGGCGACCAACGCTGCGTCCCCGGACGCTCAACCGGAAGTCGCAACGCGACGCTCCGGATCTTCGCTACGGTGGCTCGACCGGGCCCTGGGAGCCGCCACTTTCGCTGGCCGTCGCGGTGGGACCGCGAATCGTCGGTTGTTATTCGAGCCGCTCGAAGGCCGCGACCTGTTGGCGACGTACTACGTATCGCCCACGGGCAGCGATGCTAGTCCCGGTTCCATGCTGTTGCCGTTCCTCACCCTTCAAAAGGGGCTCGACACGGCCAAGTCGCCCGGTGACATCGTGGAAGTCCGCGAAGGCGTTTATCGCGAACGGATCAAGTTTCCCGCCAGCGGCAGCGTGGCAGGCGGCCCGATCACTCTGCGGGCGTACGCGGACGAGCAGCCGGTAATCGATGTCGACGGGGTCGAGGGGCAGACGGAGAACGTCGTCACGATCCAAAACGTCAGCCACGTTGTTTTTCGTGGCTTCGAAATTATCAACAACACAACGACCAGCAGCGGGGCTGCGATTTTCGTGACGGGCAGCGGCACCAACATTCAAATCCGCGACAACCATCTGCACGACTTGACCGGCACCAGTTCGATGGGAATCGCCGTCTACGGCACTGGCAAAGCGTCGCTAAACCGCGTCGTGATCGACAACAACCACATCCATGACGCCGAACCGGCTCCGAGCGAGGCGTTGACGCTCAACGGCAACGTGGACAACTTCGTCGTTTCCAACAACTTAATCCACGACATCAACAACATTGGCATCGACCTGATTGGCGGCGAGAAGGATATCCATCCGACCCAATTCGCCCGCAATGGCGTGGTTCGCGGCAATACGGTCTACAACGCCCGCTCGAATTACGGCGGTGGTTACGCCGCTGGCATTTACGTCGATGGCGGCCAGAAAATCGTGATCGAAAACAATAAGAGCTACCAAAATGACCTGGGTATCGAGATCGGAGCCGAAAACAAAGGTTTTAATGCGATTGGCATTACCGTCCGGAATAACCTGATCTACAACAATGATAAGGCCGGTCTTGCGATTGGGGGATACGCGGACAATGTGGGCCGGGTCACGGGCTCGGTTTTTATCAACAACACGATCGCCAATAACGATACGTTGAACACAGGCCTGGGCCAGCTGTGGGTTCAGTATGCCATCGGGATAACCGTTGTGAACAACCTGTTTGTCGCTGGCGCCAATCAGGCACTGGTGTCGAACTCAGTTCGCAATCCGGGCAATTCGCTGGACTTCAACATGTACTGGGCCTCAGGCGGCTCGGCCAATACAAGTTTCCAGTGGAACAACGTGCGGTACGCTTCCTTCCGTGAGTACTTGGCGAAGTCGCAACAGGACCGGAGTTCATTTTTCGCCGACCCTGTGTTCGTCGACGCCGCGAATGGCGATTTCCGCCTGCAAGGCGGAAGTCCGGCGGTCGATCGCGGCTCTGGTGCCCGCGGGCGGTTCGCCGTCACCGACATCTCGGGAACGGCTCGGCCCGTCGGCTCTCGGCCGGACATGGGGGCGTATGAGCAAGCGTTATTCACCCCGGCGTTGGAAAAGATTGTCGCGCCCGTGGGGGCCGACCATCTCTATCACGGCGTGTATCCAGGAGGAAAATCGGGCGCCGAGGACGATATCACTGCGGCGGATGTGGCGTCTTATGAAACGGCCGCCGGCAAAGCCACGGCCTGGGTCTCTTTTGCGCACAACTGGTTCGAAAACCGGCTCTTCCCGGCTGGCACCGCCGAGATGATCCGCGACCGCGGATCGGTTCCTTATATCCGCTTAATGCTCCGCAGTAGCACCGAACAGAACAAAGCCGAGCCAACCTTTAAGATCTCCAGCTTGCTGCGCGGCGCATTCGACAACGACCTCCGCGCTTGGGGACGTGCCGCCCGCGATTTCTCGACCCCGCTGATCGTGGAATTCGGTCCCGAAATGAACGCGTCGTGGTTCTCCTGGAACGGCTCGTATAACGGCGGCGGTCGAACCAGCGGCTACGGCGATCCGACGCTGGCGGACGGCCCCGAGCGATTCCGGGACGCCTACCGCCGCATCATCAACATCATGCGCGAAGCGGGCGCCGCGAACATCACTTGGGTCTTTCATGCCAATGCCGAGGATGTACCCAATGCGACTTGGAACCGCTTCGAAAACTATTACCCCGGCGATACATTTATTGACTGGATCGGCGTAAGCGCCTTTGGCGCTCGGACTCCACAGGCGACCACTTGGCCCCTCTTCCGCGACCTTATGGACGCCGCCTACCCGCGACTAGCCGCGCTGGCGGCCGACAAGCCGATCGTCGTCTCCGAGTTCGGCGTCACTTCGAATAGCACGCTCGGTAGCGCCGCCACATGGGCCACCGACGCCTGGACCGACCTGAAGGCGGGCCGCTGGCCTCGAGTTATCGGCGCATCTTGGTGGAATGAAAGTTGGAAGAACGACACCAATCCAGCGCACGATACGAAAATGCGTCTCCAGGATGATACGGCCTTGCGCACCGCTTTCGCCGCCGAAGTCGCCGCCAGCGCGGTTCTGGGGCGGCCTCTCACGGAAGATATCGTGACGACGATGAAGACCCTCACTGAAGCAAGCGTGATTGGCGCGACTTCCGCGACTGGCGTGATTGCCACAGGGGGGCAGTCCGGTAGCACGTCGATTGGCATGTCGATCGGCGCGTCGCCAACTTCGGTTTCCACATCCGCGCCACTTGTTGTTCCCGTCGCTTCGTCGCCGAGCTCCGGTGCGCGCTCGATGGTCCGCTCGTTCGCTCCTCGAGCGACGAGCACCGCGCCGACGCTTGCCGATCTGGCCCGCCGCGCCGCTGGCACAGACGACTTCTTCGCCCAGGTCGGAAACGGCTCGTCGATGTAATCCGCCGCCAACGTCGACTCGGACCGATCATCAACACCCCGATTTAGGGTTTCCGGTTCGGGGCGGCCGGTTTGTCGGCTTGCAGGAGGACCACGGACTGGCCCTCGACTTCCATGACCACTCGGACCAACAGTTGGCCGCGGCCGTCGACAAGTTTTTGAAGCTCGGCGAGATCGTCCAGCTGCTTGGACGCTTCCCGAGCGGCGGCCAATTGTTTTTCCCATTGCTTCCGCGCCAACTCGGCTGGCGAGTCGGCGTTCTTGCCTCGAGCGGCGGCTCCGCCTTTTCCGCCCGCCTTGCCACCACCGCTCCGGGCCGCGGCCGCTTTGCCAGCGGCGGCGAGCGTCGCCAGTTGCCCTTCGATCTGCGTCATGGCCGCCTTAACACGTTCGACGGCGCGTTTGTATGTCGCGGGCGACAACCGCACCGGATTCGGTTCGCCAGGCGACTGAAAGAACGCCGCCGCTTGTAGCCGCAGTTGGTCGCCGCGTAATTCGCATTCGATCTTCAGTTTCAAGGCCTCGGCCGAACGCCGGTCCATAAACTCGATCCATGTCTGCCCCTGGCTCGCATCCAAAGTGGAATTTCCGACAAACCGATAACGCGGCTCCTTCGAGCCCAGTCGCAATTCCACTTTCACCCGCCCGGGCTCCGGCGCGTCCGCCAATTCCCAGCGCGCTTGCATCGGCTCTTGGAATTGAAATGTCAGCGGCTCGCCTTTCGCCGTTTTTCGCAACGGAAGAAACCGCCGCGACTGCGCCGCCGAAATCTCCAAAACGCAATTCGCTAATTGACGCGCCGACGGCATGGACGCCGCCGCCTCCAGCCAGCGAAATGTCAGTTGATCCGACTCCCGCCGCAACTCGGCGATCTCCGCCTTGCGCCCGCGGCCCGCCAGCGCCGCGTCGGACGGCGCCAAATCGACCGCCGGAGCACCGCCCGCGTTGGCTCCCGCTGTGGTCGCCTCCTCTCCCATGGCTCGTCCGGGGTACACAAGCCACCGACCGCGAACTTCAGGCAGATCGTCGCTGGGCGACTGCTCGACCAAGTGAAACATCGCCCGAACAGATCGACCGCTCGCTGCCACTTCGCCGCCGCGGAGATACACAACGCAGTCCGCTTGCGTTGGCACATCCAGCCTACCGATCGCTACGGCTCCGTTGTTACCGTCTCCCATCGCTGGCAAGGGTGGCAAATCCCATGACATCGGCAATCGCGACAGCGCGGACGGACTCGTCGGCGCCGTAGCTGCCTTGTCGCCCGATTTGCCCACCGGCTTTCCACCCGCTTTTGCTCCCATTTTACCGATCGCTTTTGCCACAACCTTTCCGGTCGTTTTTCCCGGCGTTTGGAGCAACGGCTTCACCGGCGCATTACTTGGCGGATTACTTGGCGGATTATTAGGCGGTTTGCTCGCCGTCTTGCCCGCAGGATCCGCGTTCACGCCATGATAGGACACCCCAAGCGACAAGAGGCCCATTGCCATGACGCCGAGCCATCGACCGCGTTCACTGCCGCCTATCCAACGGCCGCGTTTCGCTGTGGCGCGCCTCCACCATTCTCTTGGCATCGTATCAACTCCCAGTGCCACGCTTTCGCCATGGTGGCCGCCTTGCTGGTCAAAACTCTTGTCGCTCCAAATACAAACATCCAATCGCCAAGATGACAGCGATGAAGAGGCCGCTGCTCCATACTGGGGCCCACGGATCGACAGTGGCGCGAGCCGCATCCATATCTTGACGGCCCTCGACCGCAGGCGCCTCGATAGCGGTTCCCGACAGGAAATAGTTGACCGTCTTCCCCAACTCGCCGGGCTTCGGCAGCAGCACGTAGAGAGGGCGAATGACAAAGCGGTAGGCGTTAGCGACCAAGGAGGATGGAGGCGACCAGCGACGCGTAACGCGAAGGCCATCAAGATCGTATTCGGTGACTCGTGTTAGCCTGTCGGCGACCCACAGTCGTTTGGCATCGACAAACATCGCCGCCGAGATATCTCCTTGGCCACTGATCGAAGGACGGCGCAGGACGCGTGTGGCCGGGTCGATTAGCCATAAATGACCGTCGTGGGTGACCATGAAGATAGTCCCGCCACCTGGCGCGGATGCGAGAAACCGAGGAGCCCGGCGCTGGTCGACTCGCGCCTCGCCAGCCACTTCGCCCGATTTCGCGTCGAGGAAACGAAGGCGGCCGTCATCGGTGGCCGCGAGCACATGAGGGCCGCCAAAAGCAAGGGCGAGCGCCGGGGCATTGTCCGCTTCGAGCGTCTTTTCCCACGCCATCGAAAACCGGCCATCGGCGTCTTTCTTGAGCACGCGCAAGACGCCGCGACTGTACAGCGCCAGGCTCCCACTGTCGCGGTCGATGGCAGCAGCGGCTGGGCGGGTGAGGATTACCGGCGACTCGGGGCCGACTGACTGGTAGACGTCGCTACGGGGAAGCGGCAGCGAAAAGCCAAACACCTTCATCGCTGTCGGAATTTTCAGCGGATCGTTTTTCAACCGATAGAGTCCCGTGCTCGCGACGACCAGCAGATCGCCGCTCGGCTCTTGAAGCAAGTACATCGCCCCAAGCGGAGCCGACGCCCCCTTCGCGCTTCGCCATCCGTCGGAACGCGGACCGGCGAACGTCTGCATCAAGCCGTCGCGCATCGACCTTTGCAAAGCGACAAGTTGATCGCGTTGCGAGTCGTACACAGGCCCGATCGGACGCATTTCGGATGGGACCGCCGGGACCAGCGCGAGCGCGGGCCGCAGTTGCCGCTGCGTATCGTTAACGAAAACCTCGTCCCAGGAACGGCTCGAATCGTTCCACGCGAACGTGAAACCCATTTCATTGATGGCCCCCACCGTGTCGCCCTTGGGACTTTTCGCGGCGAACAATTGGCTGAACCGTTGCTTCGACATGTAAAACGTGTCCAATGCCGACTTCGCCGCCCCTAGGCCAAAACATACCAGCCAGAACAGGACCGTGACCCCGATCGAAACGATCGTGTTTCGCCATAGTAAACCGGCAAGCGCTGAGACGGCGAAATAAATGGCGAACATGAACATGTAAATCGGAATCGCCATGAGTAGGCTCGGGTTCCACGACCCGAAGCGAACGCCTAGGATGAGCCATAGGCCCGCGATCAATGCGGACGCGTTGAGCAGAATAAACGCGCAACCGCCGCAAAACTTGGCCAGAAACAGCAGGGAACGCGAAATCGGTTTGCTCAACAACAGGTTCAATTGGCCCGGATCGAACATCTGTGGCACCATCGACGAGGTCACCACCACGGCGATCAGAATTCCCACCACGCCAACGAAAAAGCCCATCACCCACGAGACGGCACGGTCAATTATTTGGCGAAAATCGGCCAAGCTGAACGGAAGTGGTTCCAGTAGATCCCAAGTGAAATAACGCATCTGGAACGACACCGGCGGGCTGGGAGTGATGTAGTCGACAAAGGCCGCCTCCAGCAATAGTCGGTTGCGGCGCCCAATCTCGTCTGAAGTCATAG
>JBJTOW010000079.1:0-10813 GCA_046074805.1 Planctomycetota bacterium
ACCGAACTGCTCGCCGGTCTCATCGATGTTATCTCCAGACAATCCGCGCCGCTCGCCGCGTTCTTCCTCGAACGTGGCGCTGATGGCAAACTTGGTGATCCCCAACTGATCGGTGGCTCACTGAGAGGAGCCACGTTGGGAGAACTGGTCGCCGTGGGCGCTGACAATGCGGCGAGTCCGCCGGCTATGTCGGCCGACAATGCGGAAGCGGGAAGCCGAGTCGATTCTCCCCCTGCGCTTGACCGACTGGCACGCCAGGTGTCCTCGGCTGCTCGAAACGCATGTCGCGCCGGTGAAATCGAACTCCGGCGCCACGCCTTGCCGGCGCTCATCGCCGTCGCTGCGCCGGTGCCTCGCCGCGGCTTTGAGCCACATGCGTGCGGAGCTATCTTTCCGCCAGCCGAATCGCCATCCCAGCTCGCCTTGCTATGGCAATTGCTGGTCGCGCATTTCGTGCTCTGGGAAACACTTCAGTCCAATGCTCGCCGCGCTTCGATCGAGCCCGAATCGCCACCGGCCGTCTCGCCGACGGCGGCTTCCCATTCGGGAGAGCCAAACGGAACGCGGTTGGCCAGTCATGTCCCGCCAGCGGACACCGCCGCTCGCGACAGCGACGCGACGATTGAATTGATGGAACGCGTGTTGGCTGCCGCCACCACGCGCGAAGCGAGCCAAGCTCTATGCGAAGCGCTCCGCGAGCATTTTGGCTGCGATCGCGTTTTGATTGGGACACGCGCCAACGATCAATCGCCCTGCCGACTGGCCGCCATTTCACAGGTAGCTCGCTTTGATCGCCGGGGCGAGTCAATCCGGTTGATGGAAGCGGCGATGAACGAGGCGTTGTTGCGCGGCGGGATGGCCGTTTGGCCTGCGCGCGACGAGACAGACAGACACGCCTTGCTAGCTCATAAATCGCTTGCCAATTCGGAGCACGCAGCGGCCGTCCTGAGCGTGCCGCTTCAATCCGGCGCCGCTTCCGGCAAGGCTCATGGAGTTGTGACTCTGACCTTTGCCGGCCGGATAGAACGTCAATCGCAAACTTCTGAGTTGATCGCGTCGTCGAATCCCGAGCGACCCAATGCCCCGATTTCCGATGCCGCGCGATTGCTGGCGGTCGCTGCGCCGTCGCTAGCTATCGCCTTGGAATCGGTGCGCCACCGCGAGGGCGGAATCGTTAGTCGGACATGGAAAACATTCCAAAGATCGCTCACCGGTTGGCGGAACGTCGCGCTAGCTGGCGCCGCCTTGATCGGTGTCTGCGCCATGTCGGTTCCCTGGCCGTATCGAGTGCCTTGCGAATGCCGAGTCGAGCCGGCAGTGCGGCGGTTCGTTGTCGCGCCCTACGATGGCGTATTGGAACGCGTTTTCGCGAAGCCGGGCGACATCGTCGAGGAAGGCCAATTGCTGGCCCGGTTGGAGGATCGCGCGTTGCGGCTCGAACGGCCTACGATTGAAGCTGAACTGCATCAAGCGGCGAAGAAACGCGACGTAGCGTTGGCCAAGAACGACTCGTCCGCGCGGCAAATCGCGGAATTGGAGATTCGTCAATTCGCGTCGAAGCTCCGATTGCTGGACGATCGCGCGGAGCACCTCGAGTTGTTGAGCCCGGTCAAGGGCGTCATCGCGAGCGGCGATTTGGAACGGGCCGAAGGCGCCACGTTGGAAGAAGGCCAATCGCTGTTTGAAGTCGTGTTGCTTGATCGCATGATCGTGGAAATCGCCGTGCCCGACGACGAGGTTTCCCACGTTAGGCCCGGCCAGTCCGTCGACATTCGGCTCGACGCCTATCCCGGCCGAGCATGGGCTGCTCCCTTAGAGCGAATCCAGCCACGCGCCGAAATACGTGAAGAGGAAAATGTGTTCGTCGCCGAAATCGAACTTGAAAACGTCGACGAGCGACTACGTCCCGGGATGAAGGGCCGCGCGAAAGTCGCCACCGACCGCCGGCCGCTCGGATGGATACTCTTCCATAAACCTTGGGAATATGTCGTCAAACGCCTAGCCTGGTAAACATGGAACCCGCGACTGCTCCCTCCGTCCGCGAGATCGGCTCAATGCGTCTCGCTCTGCGTCTCGATCTGCGGGTTTCCCCGCGGATCGAAGGTGGCGAATCTTACTACGTGATCGATGATCCACTTCATGGACGCTATTATCGGCTGGGGACCGCCGAGTACGCGTTTGTCTCGTTGCTCGACGGTCGCACCACGCTCCGCGACGCCCTCGCCAAACTCTCCAGCGCCGCTCCGGGACATCAGTTGAGCGAGAACGAGGCGGCCGGTTTGTGCCGATGGCTCGCGCGCCAAGATCTCGCGCAAACCGCCGAGTCGTCGCGATCCGAACGCCTTTCAGCCCGCGCCGAAAAGGATGAACGGCGTCAGTGGCTCGCCCGAATCAACCCACTCTCGTTTCGCATCCCGCTATTGTCCAACCCCGATCGTGCCATCAACGCCGCTCAGCGACTTGTTGGATCGGTTTTCAGTCCAGCCGCAAGCGGCGTGTGGATCGGACTTGTCATCGTTGGCTGCTACCGATTGCAAGCGAACTGGGAACAATTCGCCAGTTCGCTGCGCGGATTTTTAGCCCCCGACAACTGGCTGTGGATTGGTGTCTGCTGGCTTCTGTTGAAGCTGCTTCATGAATTGGCGCATGGCATCGCGTGCCAGCGATACGGAGGCGCGGTGCGGGAAGCGGGCGTGATGTTCGTCATGCTCGCGCCGCTCGCGTATGTCGACGTGACCAGCAGTTGGCGTTTTCCGGATCGCTGGCAACGCATCGTAGTGGCCGCCGCCGGTATGTACGCGGAGATCGCGGTGGCGGCGATCGCCGCGATCGTCTGGAGTGAAACCGAATCGCCGTGGACCAAGTTCCTGTGCGCGAATCTGGTCGCGATGGCGAGCCTGGCGACTATTGTTTTCAACGCCAATCCGCTGATGAAGTTCGACGGTTATTACATCCTGTCTGATTGGCTCGGCATACCGAACCTGTATCCCAATGGCGAACAGTACTTGAAGACGTGGGCGCGACGCCACTTGTTTGGCGTGTCCGTGGCCTTACCCGAATGGCCACAGCGTCAGCGGCGGATCATTCAGTGTTACGCGTGGGCGTCGCTGGCATGGCGCGTCGCGACTTGCGCCGCGCTCATCGCTTCAGCGGCGGCGCTGTTCCACGGCGCTGGTATCGCCATGTCCGGTTTTGCGGTGTTCGCGTGGGCGATTCATCCCCTCTTTCGCCTTGGGGGATATCTGTTCGGCCGTGACAGTCATGATCGGCCGAAACTATGGCGGTTCGCCGCCATTGTCGGGCCCACGTCCGTTGTCGTCGCAGGCGTGTTGCTGGGCGTTCCATGGCCGGGCCTGCGAACGGCGCCCGCCGTCGTCGAGTACTCGCCACAAACGATCGTCCGAGCCAGCACGGCGGGATTTGTTCGCGCCGTGGAAGCGCGGGATGGCCAAACAGTCCGCAGGGGACAGACGCTCGCCGTTTTGGAAAATCGCGGTTTAGCGCGCGAGCGGGAAGAGCTTGACGGGAAAATCCAACAAGCGTCTATCCGCGCTCTGCGGTGCCGCCAAACGGGCGAACACGCGGCGGCGCAAGCCGAGGACCGGCAGCGAGCGGCATTGGAAAGCCAGCGAAATGAATTGCTCGACCAACTTGATCAATTGGTTGTCCGCGCGCCGCGATCGGGCCGCTTCACGCGCCGCGGTTTTGACTTTCTGATCGATACGTTTCTCGAACAAGGAGCGGAAATCGGCGTCATCGGCGACGAGCGGCGCAAGGAAATCCGCCTCTCGCTTTCCGAGGATGACTACGAAGCGTTCGCGCGGCGGGGGGGCGCGCCAGTGCTCGTCAATGTCCCGCGGCAACCACTGTGGCGCGACTCGATCGACGTCATTCAGCCGCGCGCGACGCTCCAGCCGCCTCATCCCGCGTTGATCGCTTCCAACGGCGGACCGTTGGCGGTAAAAGCCGAGCCTCCGGAATCGTCACGCGATGGCCGACACGCGCCGTCCGAACCCACGCTGCTCGCCCCGCGTTTTCTGGGCCGCATCCGGCTTGACAGCGCCATAAGCGAACGGCTGTTCGCCGGCCAAACAGCGGAAATTGGCTTTCGACCCTGCGACCGCTCCATCGGTGAGCAACTCTTTTTTTCGTTCAGCGAATGGCTACGCGAGCGAATGCGTCCCGAAGGCGCCCGCAACTAGCGGCGCGTGCTGCTTCAAATCTTCGATTTTCGGGGTACGACGGACTTCCTCGTTCGTCGAAACGGTTCTCGCACATTGAGCTGTGCTGCCAGCCGATTTACAGCCACAAATCGACAAACCAGCCACCAACCAAAAACGAAACCAGGTTGGCGAGCACGATCGCCGCCATGTCGCGGGGCAACGACTTGGCGGCTAGGTTGGAATCCCTGCCTTGCTCTTCGTGGAAAGCCAACGCGAATAAGAGGCACTCGGCTAGCGGCGCGAATATTTCCGCGATCGCGACGTAGGCAACTCGTCCCCATCGCGGTTCCACGACGGTTGGCAACAGCAAGGCGACGATCGGGTATGTGGCGGCGGTCAACCAAAACGCGGCGAACAAACGTCGCCGCGGCGAGTGAACTGGTGACAGCCCCAACCAGAGCACCGGACTTTCGAACGCGACACTCGCGAGATAGCCGATTGGCAGGAACCGCCATAATGCGGCCACGTCGACACCGTCCATGGTTCGTTTTCCTGCCGGTCAGGCAAACGCGGTCTTTCTGCTCGTGCCGGAATCAGACAAATCGCAGCAACATGGGGAATTCGGCCAACACATGAAACACGGCCACCGTGAAGTAGATGTCGCGAGTCGTCGGGTAGTCGATAGCGAAGCCGGCCCAGAGCGCGATGATCACTCCAGCACCAGCGACTACAGCGGCCGTCAATACGCGACGCAATCGGTCGGAACGTCGTGCGAGCGGCACCGACGACATACGCCAGGGACGGACGCCAATCGCCAGCGCCGGAACGACAACAACCCAAACGCCGTAATGCAGCAGTTCCAGATAGGCATGCCACGACACCAAAACCCGAGGCGGGATCCAGGTCCACACGTCGGCTCCGGCGTGAAGCTGCAAACGGGCGGCCAATTCGTCGTCGCCCGGCAACGGTGCGGCGCGACCGCCCCACCAAGCCAATCCCACCAAACAAACGGGTACCGCCGCCAAGGCCCATCGATAGGCTTTCCGCCAGACCGATCGCGTCCGCCGCAATTCGCGGTCGAGAAACGCCAACGCCAATAACGGATGCAAGTAAACCAAGGCGACATTGATCCAATACGGCGAATACCATGTCGCGGAAAGCAACACCAACGCTACGGGCCAAAGCCATGGCCAATCACGGTAGGGAGGCAACCGCCGACGCCACTCGGCCAAGCCCGCTACCCAGAGAATCAACGCCGAATTCCACACCGCCAGCAGGGTCGCGGCCACCGCCTCATCGCACCAGGGATAGCGGACCGCCCAAGCGTAAGCGATGAAGGTGGCGGTCAGCACCGCCACACCGCCGACCGCGACCGCCGAATAGCCAGCAAGCGGCCCGAATCGACCGGGCATTCGGCCGAGGAAATAACGGGCCTCCAGCCAATTGTGCGGGCCGGCGAACAACAACACAGCGACCAGCGACACACCCAGTGGCGCCCAATAGACGCCACAGGCCAGCAAGGCAAAAGCCGCCACGAATGCGACTGTCGCCGTCATCGCCGCTCGTCCGTTCAATGGCTGGGAAATCATTTCAGGAACAGGGTCACTCGATCGCCCGCGTCCGTGACCTCCAGCTGAATCAGTTCATTGCGGGCTCCCGGCACGGCGATATCGGCTCGGGCTTGCGTTCCGCTTCCAGAGGCAAGGTATAGGCCAGTGAGCAATGCGGCGATGGTGGCGACGCCTGCTGTGCCAACAGCCCAACCTCGTTGATGCAACGTTCGTCGACGACGCCACACAAACGGAAGAATCGCGATCGAGCCCGCCAGCAATACGGCGGCGACGACCGTTCCCCAAAATGGAGTTCCGCCCCTTGGTTCGCCCTCGCCGACAACGTCGAACGGCGCCATGTACCCTCCATCCCCTGGCTTCAAGAGATTTTCGAGCACGCGTCGCGGAATCATGATTCGGTAATCCACCTGCTGCGGCAAATTATTCCGCCCACGCAATATGCGGACAGGCGCGCGAATAGCTGTCGCGCCCTGCGGCGCCACATCGCCGACAGGTGGCTCAGGTCGCGGCAGTGGTCGCTTCCGCCCCGGGACGATCAAATCGCCCCGAACTTCGAGCCCTATCGAGGCGACGACCAGGGTCGCTAAAACCGCCGAGGCGAACCATCCAAGGGATTTGTTTTTCCAAAAATGACTCATGAGGCACCGGGGACTTTGAGAGACGGGGAGTGGTTATTAATTGTCAGTGTAACCGATCACGCATCGTTCGGCGGAGATCGTAACCTGAACTGGAAGTTCAATGGTTGCGCTATGGTCCTCCGTACGACGGACTTCCCAGTCCGTCGCCGAAAAGTAAGAGTGTTGAGACCCTATTGTCCCTGCCATCAAAGGGGCAAAACATGCTGCCCCAGGAAAAAACGACACGGCGAAGCCGTTAATTGTCGCCCAGGGTAAGCCTGGCAACTGGCGACTGCCAACCGACAACCAACAACCAACAGCTGACAACCGACAACCGACAACCGACAACTACCCCAACAGCCCTTGCACGATCTTCCCATGCACGTCGGTGAGGCGGAACTGTCGGCCTTGGTAGCGGAAGGTGAGCCTCGTGTGGTCGATGCCGCACAGGTGCAGCAATGTCGCCTGCATGTCGTGAACATGGACCGGATTTTCGACAATGTTCCAGCCGAAATCGTCAGTGGCCCCGTAGACGGCGCCTTTCTTAACGCCACCACCAGCGAGCCACCAACTGTAAGCGCGGCCGAAGTGGTCGCGGCCTTTGGGGCTAGCCGGGTCGCCTTGGCCGAACGGCGTGCGGCCGAACTCGCAGCCCCAGACGACGAGAGTGCTGTCGAGCATCCCGCGTTCCTTTAGGTCCCGAACTAAAGCCGCGGCTGGCCCTTCCGTGTCTTTGCACTGGGCTTCCAACTGAGTGTATAAGTTGCCGTGCTGGTCCCAGCCAGAGTGCATCAATTGCACGAAGCGGACTCCGCGTTCCAGAAGTCGGCGGGCGACGAGGCAGTTGTTGGCGAACGTTCCCTTGACGAGCGCATCGGACCCGTAATGCTCCAGTGTGGCTGGGGTTTCGCGCGAAAAGTCGACCAATTCGGGCACGCTGGATTGCATCCGGAATGCCATCTCGTACTGCGCGATGCGGGTGTCGATTTCCGGATCGCCGTAATCGGCGAGGTGCGCTGAATTGAAGGCGGCGATCTCATCCAGCAACGCTCGGCGGGCGGCCGGAGTCACCCCAGGAGGATTCGCCAAGTACGGCACAAGATCGCCCGTGTTGCGGAACCGCACTCCCTGAAAACGGCTCGGCAAAAAGCCGCTCCCCCAATAGTAGTCGAAAAAGAGCTGACCGCACGTCTTGCCCTTGTCGCTCGATGTCATCACGACGAAGGTCGGTAAATTGTCGGTTTCGCTGCCGAGCCCATAGGACAGCCACGCGCCCATGCTCGGCCGGCCCGGCGTCTGTGCGCCAGTCATGAACAACGTCACGCCAGGCGCGTGGTTCACCGCCTCGGTGTTCATGCTTCGAACCAAGCACAATTCATCCGCCAGAGCACCGACATTCGGCAACATCTCGCGCATCGCGATCCCGGACTCGCCATACTTTTTGTGTGGCTTGATGGCCGGCACACAGGGCCATTTGCCATAGCCGGCCGACATCGTGGACAGTCGCGTTCCACCTCGAATCTCCGCCGGGATATCCTTGCCCTGCATCTCGCGAAGCATCGGCTTGTCGTCGAAGAGATCGACGTGCGACGGCCCACCGCCCTGCCAGAGCACGACGACGCGTTTAGCTTTCGGAGCCCAGTGTGGAAAGCCCGGCAAACCAGGAATTTTCAGCTCTCCGGCCGACGCTGTGCCCGGCCCTGTTCCCTCCGCCGATTCATGGGCCGCCGCGCCGCTTGAATTCAACAGCGTCGCCAATGCCGCCACGCCAACTCCACCCGCCGTCGATCCAAAGAATTGACGGCGAGTCACTCGCGCCACGTTGTCGCGCATTAAATGGTCGATCATGGATCACCTCGGAGAGCGGTCTGTAAGCTTGTGCGTGTGAGTTTGACGTTCAACTCTGAGCGTTGAGGAGATTGGTCGGTTGCCGGTTGTCAGTTGTCGGGTTTCAGATGTTTGTTTTCGGTTGTCGGGAACTAAAACGCTCGCGACGATCTGTTGCCATTCGCTACCTGAGATATCGGCTTCGTCCGCTGACAACTGCTAACCGACAACCGACAACTCTCAACCGACAACGTCCTCACTCTCTCGTAAGCGCCTCGTCGATGTTCAGCACGGCTAGGCAGACGGCTGCCAGGGCGGCGTGTTCATCGGCGGGAAGCTTTTCGTCCCGTTTACGCTCCCCGACTGACAGCAGTTGCCGAGCGGCTTCGGCATCCGCTCGGTACACGGCCAGTTGGCGTTCAAAAGCCCGCCGCAGCAACTGTTGATCACGTTCCTGTGGCGCGCGGCAGACAATCTGCCGAAAGGCGAACGCGAGTCGTTCGTCGAGCGTCCCGCCGGAGTGCCAAGCCCGCTCGGCGAGCACGCGGGCCGCCTCGACCCAAGTCGGGTCGTTCAATGTTGTCAGGGCGTGAAGCGGCGTGCTTGTCATCGATGGCCGCACCCGGCAAGTTTGCCGATTGGACGCGTCGAACATGTTTGCGGGGCCAACCGTGCGTCGCCAAAAAGTGTAGAGGCTGCGGCGATACAAATCGTCGCCATGCGACGCCGGATAGGTGAAATCGCGTTCCTTCGTGATCGCCAGCGACTCCCAGACGGCGTCGGGTTGATAGGGATAGACCGGCTTGCCGCCGAGCTTGGGGATGAGTAATCCGGACGCCGACAACGCCCAATCGCGTAGCACCATCGACGGCATGCGGAATCGACTTGCCCGAGCATACAATCGGTTTTCGGCGTCGCGGGTTCGCAGCGCCGGCGTCACCCGGCTGGACTGGCGATAGGTCGCGCTCATCACAATCAACTTTTGCAACGCTTTGACGCGCCAGCCGCTCTCCCGGAATTCAACCGCTAGCCAATCGAGCAACTGTCCGTGGATCGGGTACTCACTTTGGACGCCGAAGTCCTCGGAGGTCTTCACAAGTCCTTGCCCGAAGAACTGCTGCCACATCCGGTTGACTTGAACGCGGGCGGTGAGCGGATGCTGGGGAGATACAAGCCACTGGGCTAAGCCTAAGCGGTTCGTCGGAGCGCCGTCGGGAAGTGGCGGAAGAAAGTCGGGCGTGCCAAAGGCGACTTTCTCCCGCGGTTTGAGATACTCGCCGCGATCGAGTATCGATGTCTCGCGTGGCCGTTCGTCGCTCATCACCATCACTCGTGGCAAATTGTCGGCCTTGTAGGCATTCAGTTGTTTCCGGATCTCGTCGGCCTTGCCGAGCGCCGGCAATTTGCTGGTGAGCGTTCCGCGAACCTTTTCGTCGAAATGCTTGCGCAGTTGTGTCTCAACCGCCTGTTTTTCCTCGGCGGAACGCTCGTTTTCCGGCTTCCGCAAAAGCGTCGCCAAGGCGTCAGGCAGGCCCTTACCCTCCGCCGGTTTGCCGTCGGCGAATAATCCGGCCCGCCAACCTTCGTAGGCCGTGTCAGCCACTCGACGCGCCTCGTCGTCCGCCGTCTTGATCTGCTGTTCGAATTCGGCGAACCGGGCTTTGTTCTCCTCGGTTGGAGCTTCGACGAACGGGGCTGCGACTCGGACTCGCGACGAAAAGAATTGCGGCGTGCCGGACTCGGGAACGCGGTTGAACGCGTCCATCAGGCTGTAGTAGTCGCGCATGGTGATCGGATCGTACTTGTGGTCGTGGCACTGGGCGCACGCCATGGTCAGGCCGAGCCACGTGGTGGCCGTCGTGTCGACGCGATCGAACAAATTGACAAACCGCTGCTCCTCCGGGATCGCCCCGCCTTCGCCATTAAGCAGATGATTGCGATTGAAGCCGCTGGCGATTTTTTGTTCGACCGTCGCATTGGGAAGCAAATCGCCCGCCAACTGCCATAGCGTGAACTGGTCGAACGGCATATCGGCGTTGAGCGACTGAACCACCCAGTCCCGCCAGATCCATTGCCAAGTGTCGCCATCTTGCTGGAAGCCATTGCTGTCGGCGTATCGCGCCGCGTCCAGCCAGGGCAAGGCCATCCGTTCTCCGTAATGCGGGCTGCTCATCAAACGATCGACCAGCCGCTCGTACGCGTTCGGGTCTTTGTCGGCCACAAAAGCGTCGACCTCGGCCGGTGTCGGCGGCAATCCCGCGAGGTCGATCGACAATCGCTTCATGAGCGTCGCTCGATCGGCTTCAGGAGACGGTTCAAGGCTCAGTGATTCCAATTTCTCCAGCACGAACCGATCGATGGCGTTTTTGGGCCACTCGGCGCGTTTCACCATCGGCTCGGCGGGCCGAATCGGCGCGACAAACGCACAGTGATTGGCATAGGGAGCCCCCTCCTCGATCCAGCGTTCCAACGTCTTTCGTTGAACGTCCGTCAAACGCCGATTCGACTTCGGCGGAGGCATTTGATGCTCGGGATCGGTCGAGCGGATGCGTTGGATCAGTTCACTTGCCGCTAAGTCGCGGGGAACGATCGCCTTGGCGTCGACCGCCGTTTGGCGGATATCGAGACGCAGGTC
>JBJTOW010000080.1:0-3375 GCA_046074805.1 Planctomycetota bacterium
CGCGGCCGCCTGGGCGGGCCACTCGGCGAAAGTGCGCGACTTCGGCGGCCAACTTTACGGCGCCGCCAAGAAGAAAGATTTCCCAGCGGCCCGGAAAGCCTACGAGTCGATGATCGAGAATTGCAACGCCTGCCACGAGCAGTTCGCCGGCGGTTCGCACATTTTGAAACCATGATCAATGCCCAGGGGATGCCGGTGTCGTCGGCAATCCCAGGCAAATCCGCCGCTGGACTCGATCCAAGCGACTAGCGGCCATTGACACAAGCGATGGCTCGCTATCGCTGCGCGACTTATTTAGTCATTCGCCAAAATCTTAGCGCTCCCATACAGGTAGTTCCCGAGTTTCGAGTTGACCGCGTTGGCGAGCGAGAAGCTGAAAGTCTCATCGGCTTCGTGCAGAACATCGTCGATGATGGCGATGTCCACCAACTTCTCATATTCGCCATCCGCGAAGTTCACCGTTTTGTTACCCGGCTTGATGAAATCGATTCCCGCGATGGCGGTTCCGCTGCTGATATTAAGATCGACCATTGCGGTACCGGTCGCACTGCCGTTGCGGCGGAGCTTGATTTGTATAACGCCAGCCGACTCATTGACCGCGTAGCTGGTTTGGGCCAGATCAATTGAGGAGTCGTCCTCGATGATCGTGACGACGGCTTTCGCGGTCGTTCCCAGGACCGCCCCTCCAGACGCATTCTTGAGGCTGATGGTGAAGACTTCATCCTTTTCGACTTGCGTGTCATTGGTGATCGGGACCGAAATGGTCTTTGAAGTCTCGCCTGGGGCGAACACCAGCGTTCCGGACTTGGACGTGTAATCCGAACCGGCCCACGCCGTATTGGCATTTCCCGTATCGCCATCGGACGTGCTGTATTGAACGGAAACCGTCCCATCGGCGCCGTCCAAGCGAGTGACGGTGATGGAAACCGCCCCGCCCGCCTCGCTCACCGAGTAGGTCGCGGCGGACAATTGCAGCTTGCCAGGACTGGCGGCGACATCGTCGTTCAAGATATTGACGCTCGCTGAAGAAACGCCCTGGGTGGCCCCCACAACGCCCGACATCGTCACAACGAACGTCTCAGTCGGCTCCACCATGGAGTCGTTGATGACGGGAACATAGACCAGCTTGGCGGACTCGCCAGGCGCGAAACTGACCGTGACATCGACCGCCGTGAAGTCCACGCCTGCCGTCGCGGTGGAGCCGATGGTCGCCACGCGGGCCGAGGCCGAGCCAACCAGCGAGCCTTGCCGCATGACCGTAACTGCCACAGCACCAGCGTTTTCCATCTGCGAGTAGCTCCATTGGCCATTCGGAAATTGGAAGGACAACGACGATTCGTTGTCTTGAATTGTCACCACGGCGGTGTTCAAGCTGCCGATCGCCGCCCCGTTCGTCGCGCCTGAGAGTGTGATCGAAAAGCACTCATCGATTTCAGTGAACAGGTCGTCGACAATTGGAATGGAAACCGTCTTCGACATCTCGCCAGGAGCGAAGTAGAGCACCGATGGCGGAAAAGCGTAGTCGGATGGCGCCCAGGCGGATGCGGTCGTCGTGCCGTTGCCGGCTCCCGTATCATAAAGTCGCACCGACGCGTCGACATTGCCGCCATTGATCCTGTTAACGGTGAGATTGATCGCCGGCGTCCCTTCGATCACCGTGTAATTTGCGTTGGACCAGACAAAGGCGCCGGCTTGTTTGATATCGTCGCTATCGATATGAACTTTCAGATTTGATTTTGCGCCAAGAACAGTATTGCCAGTTGGGTTGGACAACGCAACTGTAAACGCCTCGCCGCCTTCATACCATCCTTCATTCACTAACGAGACAGTGAAGGTCTTTTCGGTTTCTCCATCGGCGAAAGTCAAGACGCCGCTTTGGACGGCGTAGTCTACGCCGGCCGTTGCCGGGGTGTCGTTGTCGGTCGGGTAAAGCAACTCGGTTTGCCGCTTGATCCAAGTGGCGGTCCGCGGCTTCACCCAGTTGGCGGTGGTGTATTCGACCGTCGCCGCGCCGCTGCTGCCGCCGGCACGATGCACCGTGATCGTCGCCACCCCCTCGGCTTCATTGGCCGCGATCTCGGAGTTGGCGAATTGGAACGCGCCGGGCACCCATACATCGTCGCTTTGGATATGCAGAATCGCCGAGCCTGTTTGTGGCTGCGGCCCTTGATTGTTGGCCACAACCAAGCACAGGCCGACTGTTTCCAGCGATTCGATCTCGCTATCATCTTTGATCAGCACAAAGAAGGTTTTGCTGGCTTCGCCCGGATGGAAGACAAGCTGAGTGGCGAGGGCTTGGTAGTCGCCGCCAAGCGTCGCGGTTCCCACGGAGGTGAAAACATCCACCGCTAGCAGGCCCTCCGTGTCGCCCACGCGGGCAATCGTGATCTCGGCGAGTCCGCTTTGTTCGTAGGCGACCCAATCCGCCGATTGGAATTGGACGGTCGTAGCGAACTGTCCAGCCTCGAACGCTCCAATATCCACGCCTACGCCCGAGGGACGGGAATGTCCATAGACGTCCGTGGCCGGGGCATTCACCGAATCGCCGGCATCGATCGCGACCGAACCCGCCTTCAAGTGGAAGTCGTTGTTCGCCGGATTGACAAACAGAGCTTGCATCACTGTCGAAACATTGGCTTGCGGAATCACGATGGAATTCGCATCTTGTCCGCCGGACAACGAGTGCCATTGGGAAAAAGATGCGTTATAACCATTCAGCTGGTAAAGGCTGGAGACAACATTGTGATCCGACATGGCTGGGAGGCTGTTGGAATCGACCGTCAAGCTGCCGCGGCCAGGGTTTTGGCTCAAAAGAATGTTGTTCATCACCACGTTGCCGCCACTGCCGTTGGCCATCAATAGCGCCCAGCGTCCATCGGCCGCCTGGATCACCGTGTTGTTGGCCACGACATTGTTCTTTGAGCCGTCCGCCGCATCGCTGACATACAGAACAATGCCACCCGCATGGTTGTCGTACAGCAAGTTGTTGCGGATGACACTGTCCTGTAAGCCGTCGAAGTTCAATGCCGCGCCGCCTCCGACGCCGTTGCCGTAAATGACGTTGCCTTCGACAAGATTGTTGGATTGGATTCCATCGCCCGACTGGCGTCGGTCGGCGTTGAACTGGATTCCACTGTCCCGGTTTCCCCACACGACGTTATCGCGAATCACGGCGCCATCGGACGAGTTGCTAATGTAAATGCCGTGCTCGATCTGCGACCGTGACACCTCGTTGCTCTCGACGACAATATTGTCGCTCCATCCGGTCAGAATACCCCACTTGGAATTGTGGTCGGATTTGTTGTTTCGCAGTATCGCGCCATCGTTGCTCACCGACCGCAGACCAGCGCGTGGCATATCATGGACATAAAAGCC
>JBJTOW010000081.1:0-3347 GCA_046074805.1 Planctomycetota bacterium
CGAAACGGAGCGCCTCGCGGGCTTGGGCGGGCTGGCTGTCGTCGAGCAGAATACGGCAGAACAGCGCTTCGGACGTCATCGTTCGACTCGGACGTTCCCCCGGACGATAGCTCGCCAATCCCGCATCGGAACCGGAACTTACCGTACGCAAAAACTTCCGCGCGCGTTCCCAGACCTGGGGTGGAACGGAGAGCCCAGCGAGCTGCGCGCTTTTAAGTGACATAAGCTGCCAGCCGAATTGGCTTGTGTCACCAGCGTCGCCCGGGCGATACCGCCAACCGCCGCCATGGGGATCTTGGGCGCGAATGGTGTAGCCAACAGCGGCGTCGAGCGCCGGTCGGAGTCGGGCGTCGCCCGTCAACGCGTAGGCTTCGCTGACGGCGAGCGTCGCCATTCCATGGCAATACATGCGAGCGAAAAGGTCGGCGCTGCCCGCCAGTTCGCCATCGGCGCGTTGAATCCGCAAGAGGTACTCGAGACCGTGTTGAACGGATAAACGCCTTGGACCGTCGAGATGGGTTTCCCCCGCTCCCAAGAGCGCTAGAAGCGCCAGTGCGGTAAGTCCCGCGTCCGCGTGCGCGCCAGCACCGCCCCGATCTTGGCCGAGCACTCGGGCTTCGCGGCCCGCGCCCGTCGCAGCCGCTGCCCAGACGCCATCCGGCGATTGATTCGCGGCCAGCCAATCGAGCGCCGACTCGACGGCCGCCTCCGTTTCCGCCGACCCACCCTGTCGTAACGCGGTCGCGTAACGACGGTTCGACTGGCGATTGCGGTAAGCCTGCGGGACCGAAACGGCGGTGAAGCGGGTATCAGCTGCCGGAGTGCTCCGCGTGTTCGCCGCCGCCGGCATAGCCGAGTCGGCCGCAAGACTGTCGGGAGTCGTCGGGGTTGGCGATGTAGGTGCGGTGGCAGTCTCCATAGGGTTCGACGCATTCGCACTCGTTAGCTTGGCGATGGCTGGCAACGCGATGGCGGAAGGCCGAGCGTCGGCCGCCCCAGTGTCGGCGGCAGACCCATTGTCGGCGGCAGCGGCAAGCGCGGCGGCAGCGGCAGTCACAGCGGCAGTCACAGCGGCAGGGGCAGGCGAGGCGGCCTTTGAGGCGGTGGTTGAATCCATGGCGGGATCGGTTTTTGCTTCGCGCGTCGAGTCAGCCATCAATTCGTTGGGAGTCGCCGGTTTGGATTCGTTGGGCCGGTCGGGTTTCGATTCCGCCGCTGCGTCGGCCGTGGCATCCGCCGGTTCATTCGTCATTAGATCTGAAGGCGGCTCGGTGTCGCCGCGTCGGCTAGCCATCGGACCGTCAGGCGAGGCGGTCGGATGGGGTTCGCGATTCTCAGTTTGACCGGAGTCGTCACGATCGGTTGGCGAGTCGGCGGGCTCTTCCCGCTCGGACGCGGTTTTGGTGTTCGCGTTCGCCTTCGATTCAAACGCATCCGAGTCCGAGTTGAACGACTTTGATTCCGCCTTCGCGCCCTTGTCAGCGCCCTTGTCAGCGACCTTGTCAGCTACCGTGTCAGCTGCCGCGTCAGCTGCCGTGTCAGCTGCGGAGTCTCCGGCCAGGTTGGCCATTAAGTTGGCGTCGTCAAGCAGGTTGAGAGCGATAACGACCTCGCCGTCGTTCGCGCCGCCCCCCCCAGGTCCCGTGTCCACATGGGGCAAACGCGTCGCGTAGGCGTAGATGGTGAGTAGCAGGTGGGCGACGACCGAGAGGCTAACGCAAATGAGCAGGGGCGGCGAGTCGCTCCAACGCGTTCGGGCGAGCACGGCCGGGGCGAGCAACAGCGCGAACAGTCCGCTCCATATCAGGTATTGGCCGAGCGATCCGGCCATTTCGGCCAGCAACATCCCCGTCGGCAATATCCCCGTCGGCAATATAGCAGTCGGTAACATCCCGGTCAGAAAGATATCGGGCAGCCACATGGACACGCCGCTCATCGGGAGACGCTTTCGCTTGCGGAACCAGCGTTGGAAGCGTCCGCAGATCGCACGCTTTCCGTGCGAGCGGTTGGCTCGACACGCACCGCGATACCAATGTCCGCGATCCCGGCGACTCGACAGGCCGAGAGCACGCCGGCAGCGTGCTTGAGCGCCCCGTCGCCGTCGCCGCGAACCACAACGGCCAGCGTTGGATTACGTAGTCGCTCGGCCCGCAACCGTGGTCCAAGTTGTTCCAAAGCCAGCGGACGGCCATCGAGCAAGATGGCGCCGTCACGCTGGACGGCGATCGTAAGTTTCGCCGGAGCCACACGGGACGGGGCCGCACTGCTTACCTGCGGCACCCGCACATCGATCCGCTCTTCGAGCGAACTGAATCGTGTTCCCACCATGAAGAAAATCATCAGGTTGAATACGATGTCGATCATCGATGTGAGGTTGAGCGACGGCTGTTCGTCGAGTTGCGTTTTGAGGGGCATGGCGGCTTTTGGCTCCTAGGCGGCCCGATCCCGCGAACGCTCGCCGGACTTCTCACTCGCCTTCTCAGCCGACTTGTCGCTTGCCTTCTCGCCAGACTTTCCCGGCGTCTTGTCACCGCCGCGATCGGTGTTTTTCTCCGTATTCTTGTCGGAGTTGTTTTCCGTGGCTTTGTCGCTGCCCCGTTTGCCGCTGTCGCCGGACGCGGTCGCCGATTCAGCGGCCGCGGAAGCTGCGCGGCGTTCGCGGCGGGCGGCACGAAGACGGGCAGCATCCAACTTCGCCTCGGCGGCAATCACTTCGACGATCCGCTGTCCCAAACCGTCGATCTCGACGACGAGGCTGTCCACGCGGCTGACGAAAAACCAGTAAGCGACAAGCGCTGGAATGGCGACCGCGAGACCACCAGCGGTGGTCAGCAACGCTTCGCCGATGCCACCCGCGAGCATCTCCGGGCGGCCCATAGCGTCGGCGGATGAAATGTTTTGAAAACAGCTGATCATGCCGAAGACGGTGCCGAGCAGTCCTAGGAGCGGACTTACCGTCGAGATGGCGTTGAAGAGACGAATGTTGCGACGGAGATCGTTTGTCACCCGTTCGCCCGTATCGAGAATCGCCTGTTCCACCTCGACCGCTGGCCGTCCCCATTTTTTAATGGCGGCGGCGAAGACATCGGAAACGGGGCTCGGGTTTTCCTCGCACAAATCGAGCGCGGACTCTCTGTCGAGCAGTCCATCCTGAAGTTGCTCGACGAATTTGCGGGAAAATGGCCGCGGGATGACTCGGCCTTTCCGAAGGCTGATAAATCGCTCGAAGAAAAACACCACCAGCAGGAACGAGCAACCTACGATCGGGTACATCAATGGCCCGCCGTCCCGAAAGACCTGCAACATGCTCTTCGAGCCAACGGGTCTGGACGTTTGCGCGGCGTCGA
>JBJTOW010000082.1:0-5851 GCA_046074805.1 Planctomycetota bacterium
GATGGCTCACCGAGCGGCGTGTATAACTTTTGGTTCCGCGCGCAGACGACGGCGAACACGATTTTCGTCGACAAGGCGGCGCCCAATGGCGGCACGGGCACGCTGGCCAGCCCGAGAAACAACTTGGCGACGGCGCTGGCCGCCGCGACTCCCGGACAGATTGTGCGGGTCTTAGGGAACAACGGAGCCGATGGCGTAGCGACGACGCTTGGCGACAATTCGCCCTACGAAATCGGATTTAACTCGTTGGGAGCGTCGCTGCCCGACGGCTCGACGCTGGACGTTCCGCGGGGCGTTACGGTGATGGTCGACGCGGGCGCGATCTTCAAGATGCGCCGTTCGGCGGTTAACGTCGGCAGCACATCGCCAACCATCGACCGCAGTGGCGGCGCGTTCCAAGTGCTAGGTGTGCCGAGGCAAAACGTCTATTTCACGTCGTATGACGACGCCACGATCGGCCGGGACAACAATCCGGATACCATTTTGCCGCAAGCGGGCAACTGGGGCGGTTTGGCGTTCCGGAACGATATCGATGCGACCAATCCGACTCGGTTGAACTACGAGTCCCGGGGAATTTTCCTCAACTATGTAGCGAACGCCGACATTCGCTACGGCGGCGGCACGGTCGTGGTGTCGTCGGTGGCGCAGACCGTTAATCCGATCAACATCGTCGACGCGCGGCCAACGGTGGCGTTCAACACGATCACCCGCAGCGCCGATGCGGCCATGTCCGCGACTCCGGACAGCTTCCGGGAAGACAATTTCCATGCGCCGCCGTTCCAGTTTGTGGCGTTTACGTCGGACTACACGCGTGTCGGCCCCGACATTCATGGGAACGCGTTGGTGGACGCGGCGGGGAATGGCAATTCGATCAACGGTTTGCTTGTGCGTGTGAAGACGCCAGCGGGCAATACCCTGCGGCGACTCACCGTGCCAGCGCGGCTGGATGACCGCGACATCGTCCACGTATTGAATGAGAACTTGGTGATCGCGGGAACGCCCGGTGGCCCCGAGCAGCTGACGACGCGGCCTACCGTCGCTTTGACCACGGTGACTCGACTGGTGGGCGGTGGTCTGCCGAGCTTCACGCAGGGGAACTACAACTACAAGATCACGAACATCGACGCTTCAGGGAACGAAGGGCTGGCCTCGTTCGCCACCTCGACCGTCGCGATCCAGAATAGCGATCGCGTGCGGCTGGCGAGTTTGCCGGCGGCGCCCGCCGGTTCGCCCCAACGGCGGCTCTATCGCAGCGGTCCCACTGGCGCCGGACCGTACACGTTGATCGCGCAGTTGAACGCCACCGACACGACTTTCACCGACAACGGCACAACGTTCGCGGCGGTGTTGACGAACGAGTCGGCGACAGCGTTGTTCCGACCGAGGCTTGACGCCCGTTTGGCGATCGACCCGGCGATGATCGTCAAGCTGTCCGGGGCGGGGATTTCGACGGCGATGGGCGGCCAGTTGTTGGCCGAGGCGACCGACGGCCTGGAAACGGTCTTCACGTCGCTGGCGGACGATCGTTACGGCGCTGGCGGCACGTTCCGCACCCGCAACGATGGCGCGTCGAACACCGAGTTCGATAAGCTCGGCGACGCCAACGCTCCACGCAAAGGCGATTGGTCGGGACTGTACGTCGGCCCTTACAGTTCGGCGAGTTTGGACAACGTGGTGATCGCGGGCGGTGGCGGCGTAACGCGTGTCGAGGGAACCTTCACCGCGTTTAATCCGGTTGAAATCCATCAATCGACGGCGCGGATCGCGAATTCCACGCTTGAATTCAACGAAAACGGACTCGGCGGCCAAGCGCCGGCGGGCCGGTTTGGACGGGGCTTCAACGAGGCGGCGGCGGTGTTTGTCCGTGGCTCTCAGCCCACGATCATCGGCAACGTTTTCCAACACAATGGCGGGCCGGCGATCAGCATCAACGTCAACGCGATCAATTCCCAACTGAATTCGGATGCCGGCCGCTCCACGGGCCGCGTCGACGCCGTGGCCGGATTCCTCGACAACCAAGGTCCGCTGGTGCGTAACAACCGGCTGGCGGACAACGCGATCAACGGCATGGTCATCCGCGGCGAAACGCTGACCACCGAGTCGGTCTGGGACGACACCGACATTGTGCACGTGTTGCTCGACACGGTTTACATCTACGACTTCCACACCTACGGCGGATTGCGGCTGGAGAGCAATCCGGGGCAGAGCCTAGTTGTGAAGTCCCAAAGCCAGGATCGCTCGTCCAGCCAGCCAGGCGTACCGGACACGGCTGGCTTCCAAGTGAACGGCCGGCCGCTGGAGATTGACGACCGCATTGGCGGCATTTTCCAAGTGGTGGGACTGCCGAGCTATCCCGTGGTAATGACAGCCCTCACGGACGACTCGGCAGGGGCAGGATTGACGCCGGACGGCCAACCGCAAGTTGACACGGACAACGGCGACGCTCTCGGCCCCGGCGCCCTGCTTCCCACGGGGCCGGAAGTGAACAACGGCCTGCGGATCGACAATGACGTTCCGATCAATGTGCCAGGGTTTTTCGAGGTCACGCCGGTCGCCGGCGGCAGTATCAGTCTGGACAGTGTCACCGTTCAAGGCGCGAGCCAATTGCTCGTGAGCCAGAACTACATTTTCGCCTTCACGAACTACATCGATGTCGGTTCGAACGGCGGCGCCGTTACGCTGGCTTCGACGACGATCACTCAGCCGCCGACCTTGGTGAGCCCTGACTTGGTGATCAGCCAGGGCACATTCGCTGGCGCCAATGGCACGATCAATTGGGAGGTGGAAACGCGGCTCGATAACGGCGTCGCCCGGGTCTACAACACGCTGCGGATGAACAGCGCGAGCACCTTGGGCAATGTTCGGTTCATAAACTATCTTGACGAAGACGTGCTCTTCATCAGCGACGACCTGCTGTACACCACCGGCACCCCTGGCGAGGCTGATTTTCGTGCCTTCACGCTGGACGACGCCGAACGCGTCGGCTTCAGCCAAGGCGGTTTCTATCTGCCGGGGCCCGAGTTGGTGAACGCGACCTACGATGGCTGGGCGGCTGATCAATTCCCTCAATTGCAGGGCGCGATTACTGGAGCGGGCACGACATACTCCATCGCCGGCAACATCGATACGACAGACTTGGTGCCGTTTACCGATCCGCGTTTGGGGGCCGCGTACGGGCTTGAGGACATCACAACCGCCTTCGCTTGGTCGGCCAATCCCAGCGCGACCAATTCGGTGATGACGTCGTTCCTCGAATTGGTACCACGCGATCCCACTTCTTCGAGCAGTCCGGGCTCATGGGCTGGCGTGTCGGTCAATCAATACGCTCACGACCGCAATGTGGCAGTCGTCACCGAAAACGAGCCGCCCAGTTCCAATCCGGCGGGCAGCAACGGGTCGCCGGCCAGCGGCCAAACGCTCGGTGAACTCGGAGCCTACGAGAAGGAAGGTGACGAAAACCTGCGGCTCGGTTACACGGTCCAGGGGACGATCTCCAATCCGGGCGACGTGGATGTCTATACCTTCAAGGGCAAACCCGGCACAACGGTGTGGTTCGACATCGATCGCACGGCCCAGTCGCTGGATACGGTCCTCGAACTGATTGACGAATCGGGCAACATTCAGGCGCTTTCCAACAACTCGGGGGCCGAAGCGGAGAATTCGACTCTGCTTTATTCTGACGGTGCGACCCAAGTCGCGCCGTTGACCGATGGCGCTCCGTACGGTGTCCCCGACCGATACACGATCAATCCACGCGACGCGGGCATGCGGGTGATCCTGCCGGGCCAGGGCGATTCGAACACCTATCATTTGCGTGTCCGCAGCAGCAATCTTCGCGCTGGCGATCCGGCCGCGAAATTGCTCGACGCCACGCAGTTGGGCGGTGGCCTAACCTCCGGCGCTTACCAATTGCAGATCCGGCTGAGGGAATTGGACGAGGTCGGCGGCACGGCTATCACTTACAGCGACATCCGCTACGCCGCTACCGGCATTCAAGTTTCCGGACAGCCGGCCCACTCGCCGCTCGCCGGTGAAGTGACCGAACGGCTCGGCAACAACGGCACGCTCGCCACCGCACAGCCACTAGGCAACCTACTGACATCGGATCGGGGCGTGCTGAGCGTCGCCGGCAGCATTGCCTCCACGCCATTGAATCTCGGTAGCGATGTCGATTGGTACCGGTTGGATGTGGACTACAGCGAATTGGAAACGGCGGTCGGGGCGCTTGTCGCCGCGACCTTCGACATCGATTACGCGGACGGCATGGCCCGGCCCGACACGATGCTGTCGATCTTCGATGCCAGCGGTCGGTTGATCTACGCGAGCACCGATTCCAACCTGCAAGAGGACCAAGCGCAGCCTTTGACCGGGGCGAACTTGAGCGATTTGGCCCGTGGCAGCGTCGGGGCGCTCGATCCGTTCGCCGGCTCGATGAATCTCATCACTGGCCGATACTTCGTCGCCGTGTCATCGAAGGCCCGGATTCCCGACCAATTGGCCCAGTATTCGACGCAATTGCCCGCCAATCCGTTGTTGCGGCTTGAACCGAATCCGTCGGTCGTGCGAATCGTTGAAGACCATATCGATAACGCGCCGAACGGCACGTTCCAGCCGCCAGTTACGGCCGATCTCTTGAACTTGGCCAGCGCTGTGCCATTCACGCTTGGCAATGTCCCGCTGTTCATCAGCTACGACAACGGTTTTGGCGTGGGGATCGATCAGTCGACGTTGGGCACCTTCAATCCGTTCACGGGCCAGTTGGAAACGATCGTCAACGGCAACTCGACGCCGGGCGGCTTCTACGGCTTCGATGTGGGCGATATCGCGATGCGGGCCGACGGACGACTGTATGGCTTCTCGCTGGACTTGGAAGACGGTCCGATCGATCCGAATGGTCCCACGGACGCCGAGTCCGGCAATCTGGTCAACATTGATACGGGCACCGGCGCCGCGACCGTCATCCAGGATGACGGCATCGAGACGTTTATCCAAGATCCTGCCAATGCCACGGCGGCGTTGGCGGCGGGTGTGGGCGGCGCGGGTGTCGGCGTTCACTTCCAAGCGATGACCTTCACGCCGAACAGCCTTTATGGCGGCGAGTTCCTGCTGGCGATCGGCAACCGGCCCCAAACCGCGAACAACTCGGGCGTGCCGTTCACGCGGAACATCCTGTACCGCTTTTCGAACGATGTGAACAGTGGCACGGCGCTGGGCGTTGCCTTGCCGAATCCGGGCAATGACCGATTCCTCGGCGCGGGCACAAACGCGCTCGAGATTGGCCGGATCGTAACCGGTGGCGAAGTGGTGGCGGTCGAGCCGACAGTGCAGAACCAAAACGCGGGGGCCGTCTATCCGAACATCACGATCTTCCAGGTGCCGGACGCCGCCACCTTCACGATCAACGACGGCTTCGAAGACCACACCTTCGAAATGGACTCGGGTCCGGAAGTTCTGCAAAACATTAATGAGACGACGACCAACCAGAGCCCGAATCGCGTGGTCATGGATGGCAATTTCTTCGTTCTCGATCCGGATACTTTGGTGACCGGCGACGAATCGCTGTTCCAGATGGACACGGGCCCGGTCATTGTCGTCAACAACGCTTCGAATTTGATCACCCAAACATTTTCGGTGAACGGCGTTGGCGGAGCGACGGAGACATTTGAGTTCGTCGGCAACGGCGGCAAGCCGTTGAACCCCAACGCAACGGCGGTCGACATCTCCGGCAACTTGACGCCTGTCGGGGTTGCTGGTTTCTTGCGGGACGCGATCAACGCGGGCGGCTCAGGAGTCACGGCTGCAGCGGTGGGTAACCGCGTGACGATGGTCAACGACGTTTCGGCCCAGACCA
>JBJTOW010000083.1:0-8434 GCA_046074805.1 Planctomycetota bacterium
CACGAAGGAGGCCTGCGCCTTCCGCGACCTCCACAAGGAGCTCGCCAAATTGGGCGCCAAAGTGCTCGGCGTCAGCCCCGATGACACCGCGAGCCACGTGAAGTTCCGCGACAAATTCCAGTTGAACTTCCCGCTACTCGCCGATACCGAGCACAAGGTGGCGGAAGAATACGGCGCGTGGCGTGAAAAGAACATGTACGGCAAGAAATCGATGGGAATCCAACGCTCGACGTTTTTGATCGCGCCCGATGGCACGATCGCGAAAGTCTGGAAGCGGGTCCAAGTCGATGGCCATGACGCGGAAGTGCTGGAAGCCCTCAAGGCGTTGAAGTAAGCCCCACTCGCTCCTGAATTACTTCAGCAGCAACGCCAACTCATCCACCAGCCGTTCGAAGTGCGTCAGCGCCGTGTCCACCGGCGCGGGACTCGCCATGTCCACGCCCGCGTCGCGCAGCAGTTCCAAGGGGAACTTCGAACAGCCTGACTTGAGGAATGTCAAGTAATCGTTAAGCTCGCGCGGACCGCCGCCGAGCACACGTTGGCTCAATGCGATCGACGCTGACAGGCCGGTGGCGTATTTGTATACGTAGAACGCCCGGTAGAAGTGGGGAATCCGCAGGCATTCCAGCGATAGCTCTTTGTCGATCGCGAACTGCGGGCCGAAATAACGCTCTAAAAGGCTCCGGTAAACGGCCCGGATCGCCTGTACGGTGAGCGGTTCGCCCGCTTCCACCATCGCGTGCGTCGTCCGTTCGAACTCGGCGAACATCGTTTGCCGGAATATTGTTCCGCGGATGTCGTCGATGGCGCGGTTGATTAGGTAGGCCCGTTCGCGCGGGTCGGTGGTGCGCGCGAGTAGATAGTGGCTCAGCAGCTCTTCGTTAAACGTGCTCGCCACTTCCGCGACAAAGATCGCGTAGCCATAGTATTGATAGGGCTGCGACTTCGCGGAGTAGTAGGAATGCATCGAATGGCCCGCTTCGTGCGCCAGGGTAAAGACGTCGTTGAAGACATCGGGCCGGTAATTCATTAAAATATACGGGTCGCTGTCATAAGTTCCGCTGCTGAACGCGCCGCTTTGCTTACCTTGGTTTGGGTAGCGGTCGCACCAACGGCCGTGCAAGCCTTTCGCCAACACTTCGGTGTACTCGGACCCAAGCGGCGCGAGCGCCGACACCACGAGTTCCGACGCCTGTTTCCATGAATGTTTCTTTTCCAGGTCGGCTAGGATCGGCACATAAGTGTCGTAGTGGTGAATCTCCTTGATCTTCATCTTCCGACGCCGCAATTCATAGAACTTGTACAGCGTTGGCAGATGCTTGTGCACCGACGCGATGAGGTTGTCGTAGACCGACACCGGCACGTCGTCGGCGAAGAGCGATGCCGAGAGGGAATTGGAAAACCCGCGGACTTTCGCGTAATAGACGTCCTTTTGGATCGAACCGGCCAGCGTGGCGCTAAGCGTGTTTTCATGCGCCGCGAATTGTTCGTAGAATTGGTGGAACGCCGTTTTTCGGACCGAGCGGTTCGGCGAGACTAGAAACTGCGAAAAGCTGGCGTTGCTCAATTCAACCGACTGCCCTTTGTCGTTTTGGATGGAACCGAATTTCATGTCGGCGTCGAGCAGTTGGCGGAACGCTTTGCCCGCCGCCTGGGACATTTCGCCCTGCATCGCCAGCAATCTCTCTTCTTTGTCCGAGAGCGTGTGCGGCTTGTAACGGAGCTTTCGTTCCAGATGCAATTTGTACGGGGCGATTTCCGGCGCGGCGAGGAAGCGTTTCATTTTGGAGGCGGGAATCGCTAGGATTTCCGGCGACATGAAACTGGCCGCTTGACCCGCGCGCGACGACAGGTTCTGAAGACGCCCAACCATCCGCTGCGAATCGCTGTTCGCCTGGTCCTCGGATGCTCGCAAGAACGCATAGGTGCCCAATCGGTCGCACGCGCGGTCGTACTCGAGGTCGAACCGCAGGCAATCGGCCAACGTCGCCGCGTCGTCGCCGAGCTTACCGCGATATGTTTCGAACTTCGGAATGTCGGCTTCCAAACGCTGATACAAAGCGTCCCATTCGGCCGGTTCCCGGAAGAGGCTCGACAGGTCCCATGTGTCGCCCTCTTTAACTTGGGCGCGCGTCGGTAGTCGTTTCATCGTGGCGACTCCTTGATTGCTAGTTTCCGGTGCAAGATTTAAGCCTAAAGAAAGCCGACTACCAACGCACGAGGATGGTTCCCCAGGTCAGTCCGGCCCCGAAGCCGCACAACAAAACGACATCGCCGCGCGCGATTCGGCCGGCGCTGGCCACTTCCTCCAAAGCCAACGGAATGCTCGCTGCCGACGTGTTGCCGACCCGTTCTATGTTCACCACGGCTTGGGAAGAATTGAAGCCAAGCGACTCGAAAGCCGCTTCCAGGATCCGTCGGTTGGCTTGGTGCAGCACGACATGTTGGACATCTTCGCTGCGTAGGCCGGCGTGACGCAACACGTCGCGGATCGAGTCGGCGACAAGGCGGACCGCCCATTTGAAGATCGGCTTACCCGACATCGACAAGTATTGGCGGCCGTCGGCCAAGCGTTGGGGGTCGAGCGGTTCGCGGGAACCGCCGCCGGGAATACACAGCAATTCGGCTCCGTTGCCATCTGCCCCGAGGGCGTATGCCAGCAACCCTTGGGAATCGGCTCCCGGCGCGAGTATCGCCGCTCCAGCCCCGTCCCCAAACAATGGATAAGTTTTGGGATCTCTGGGGTTCACCGTTCGCGACATCAAATCGACGCCGATCAAGAGGGCTCGACGGCTGCATCCGCTGGCCACGAACTGGGCGGCCGTCACGAGGCCGTAGACGAACCCCGAGCAAGCGGCGTTGAGATCCATGGCCGGCGCCACGCATCCCAAGCGGCGTTGCACAAGGCAGGCGGTGGACGGTATCAGCGTATCGGGAGTGGCCGTGGCGACGATAATCAGGTCGATGTCGGCCGCCGACACTCCCGCACGCTCCATCGCCCGTTGAGCGGCGAGAGTCGCTAAATCGCTGGCCCCCGATCCGGCCGCCGCATGGCGCCGCTCTTCGATGCCCGTGCGTTTGCGAATCCAGTCGGCGTCGCAACCGATCGCCGCTAGGTCCGCGTTCGTCACCCGTTGGGGCGGAAGGGCGGCACCCATGGCCAGCAATTGAATACCCATCAGCGAGTGCAACCTGCCGGTCGTCGCCAGGGATTCGTCGAGCCGCTCCTCCGATTCCGGGATTACCGCCATACCGATCCGTCACCTCCGGCCAAACATCGCCCGCCAACCGCCCCGCCAACCGCTTCGCATGGAAACTTGCGGGCACTCGCCGCCAGATCCGCGCAAGCCTGCGGAGTTTTCAGCCTACGGAGTTTTCGCAAATTAACGCGGTTCGTCGGGAATGTCGATCCATGTCCGCCGCTCATGCGACGCCAAGCACGCATCGGCGACGGTCTGAGCCCGCAAGCCATCCAGGAAACTGGGCACCGCGTCCCGACCTTCCGTGATGGCTGAAATGAACTCCCACATAAGGTCGTAGCGAAAGACGGTCGCCGGTTCGCCCACGTGCGGATCACGCGGGCTGCCCGACGGCTTCAGGAATTCCGGCGGCACGTCCACAGGCGCCAAGTCCGAACCCGTCTTGCCGATCATGATCTGGTTGGGCATGTGCAACCGGTAAACGGCCGACCCCTCCGAGCCGTTCACTTCGGCCCATTCGTGGCCAAATCCTTTGAACTCGTAACCTTTCGCCAGCGTCGTCCCTTCCCAGACGCCGGTTGCCCCGTTTTGGAACTCGCCGATAAGGCACGACCAATCGTCGACCTCGGAGGGCGGGCAGGGCTTGCCGTCGACAGTTCGATCGCGGGGCGCGAACCGCGCCACAGCCCCGCAAATCCGCTCGACCGGTCCCATCAAATCGATCGCGAAGTCGATACGATGGATCGTCATATCGAACAGGTCGCCCGCGCCAGCCTGCGCTTTGTATTGCCGCCATCCCCAGCTTGTTTCCGGCCAATCGAGGAATCGTTGGCTCCGGAAATGCCGCGGTTGGCCGATCGCCCCCGACTTCACTAAATGGCTGAGATACCGCATCGACGGCGCGAAGCGGTAAGTGAACGCCGTCATGTGGACCACCCGGTTGTCCCGAGCCGCATGGTACATCGACCGCACCTCGGCCGCGTTCAAACCCAACGGCTTCTCGCACATGATGTGCTTACCGCCCCGAGCAGCGGCGACCGCGATCGGCTCGTGCGTAAAGTTTGGCGTGGCGATCACGACCGCGTCGATGTTCGGATCGCGGCAGATTTGCTCGTAGTCGGTCGTGACGTAGTCAATGCCCCAATCCGACCGACGTTGCCGCAACAGATCCTCAGATGCGTCGCAGGCGGCCACCAAGGTCGCTCGGGGATCCAAGCGGATTGCCGGCACATGATGGTAGTCGCTGACCTTCCCCGCCCCGATGATCGCCACCCGCACCGGCGAGCCGCTCGACGCTCGATTCATGCCTCACACCTTCTCTGAAAGATTTGTCACCGTCGCCGTCGACACCGTCGCTGCCACGAGCCACCGCCCGATGGCGACCGGCCGATTTTTCTTGTCCGCCGCGACGCTCCGTCTCCCCGTGTTCGGATGAACGAAACCCGCGCACAACGCGCGACTTAGGGACGAGCGAGCACGATAGGCGGACAGTTCGGCCCGCTCAAGAGGCCGGGCGGCGATTTTTCCCAACCGTCAAACACAGCGGGCCACATGTCCACACTACCCATCCTAGGGGTGTCCCGCGGAGCATCGAAAGAATACATTGGGGCCAATCTGATGACGGCGCCGGGTGACCAGGCGGGTGTCCGCCGGCTGGAGCGACGGCGCGAAACGCTTAGCACGGAAGAACTTTGATCAATGTGCATTCTCGCCATTCAATATCGGTTGGTCCCCGAGGCCCCGATTCTTGTGGCCATGAACCGCGACGAACGTTACGACCGAGCCAGTTCGGTGCCGGCGATACAGTCGGGCAAGCCCCGTGTGCTCTGTGGCGTCGACCAAGAGGCCGGCGGCACGTGGCTTGGAGTGAATCAGCATGGCCTGCTTGTAGCCGCTTGTAATCGATCTAAGTCGAGCGTCTCACCCGCCCCCCGATCCCGGGGTGTCCTGTGCCGCGAACTGCTCCGCTGCGGCTCGGCCCGCGAAGCTGTTCACAAGGCGATGGACGAGCTTTCCTCCAACGCGTATGCCGGCGTGAACTTTGTCTGCGCCGACAGCGACAGCGGCTGGGTCGTGCAGGCTGGAAACGATTTGGACGCCGTGGAACTGGAAGACGGCTTGAGCATCGTCGGTAACTTGGATGTGAACGACCATCGCGATGAACGCGGCAAGCTAGCTCGACGCCTCCTAACGCTCCAAACGCTTGATTCGCCCGTCAAGTTCCTGGCGGTGGCGAGCAAGGTGTTCGCTCGGCCTGCCGCCCTGCCGGATCGGCCGAGTATGGTCGTCCGTGGGCCGGAAAAAGGCACGGTCAGCTCCACGCTGATCGCGCTCGGAAAGAAACCGCGCGACGCCATTTTCCAGCACGCTGGCGATGCCCCCGACCAAGCCCGCTACGAGGATTACTCGCCGCTGCTCCGCGACATTCTCAGCCGTGGACTGCGCGAATCTCGTTCCAAGGCTAAGGCTTAAAGGTCAAGGCTTAAGTGCCGATCGACCAGTTCATCGCATGCGAAGTACGACGGACTTCCAGTCCGTCGCAAGCCGCGAACTCTCTTTGTACGACGGACTTCCAGTCCGTCGCAAGTTCTGCCAGTCCGAGGCTTTCGCTGCCGAACATCGATAACCCCCGAGGTTGTCGCATCGGCGTCAAGCTGGGCAAGGCTGGGTGAGTTAACGCAGGACTGGTTCGACCGTGCCGGCGATAGCCCGAATGCCAGCCGGTTTTTTTCGAGAAACGAACTCGATGCGTCCGAACCTTAATCGGTAGCGCGTTTTTGCGCCGCTCCGTTGGTTCTACCGAGACGCATCGTTATGTCGCATTCCGCGGAAGTTCGCCAACCATCTTCGACATCAGCCGGGCCGTACACCAAGCTGTCGGTCTTGATGCCGATCTACAACGAGCGTTGGACTCTCAAGGAAATCGTCGCTCGCGTGCTCAACGCGCCCGTGCCGCTCGAGATCGAGTTGATCGCGGTCGACGACGCGTCAAAGGACGGCTCGTGGGAGTTGCTGGTTGAACTGGCCAAGCTTGACCCGCGAATCAAAGCCGTGAGGCACGAGCGCAACCGTGGCAAAGGAGCGGCGATTCGCACCGCGATCGAGCAGATGACGGGCGATTTGGCGGTAATTCAAGACGCGGATCTCGAGTACGACCCGCGCGATTACGCCGCGTTGCTGGAACCGCTTATGGATGGCAAAGCGGACGCGGTGTTCGGTTCGCGTTTCACCGGCCATTCGCGCCGGGTACTGTTCTTTTGGCACAGTCTTGTCAACCGAGGTTTAACATTTGTTTCCAATCTGCTGAACAATCTAAATCTGACAGATATGGAAACGTGTTATAAGATGGTGCGTGCGGATGTGCTTAAGCGGCTGAGATTGAGGAGCAACTCGTTCACGCTTGAGCCCGAATTGACATGCCGTTTGGCGCAATGGGGAGCGCGGATCTACGAGGTTCCCGTCAGTTACGCGGGACGCACATACGCCGAAGGAAAGAAGATTCGACCGCGTGACGGCGTGAAGGCGTTATGGGCGATGTTCCGTAGCCGCTTTCTCGACCCGCGTTTCACCGACCACTCGGGATTCTATATCCTCTCCTCGGTGGCCCGCGCCAGCGGCTACAACCGGTGGATTGTGGAGAAGTCCCGCAAGTTCCTCGGAAAACGCGTGCTGGAAGCCGGATCGGGCATCGGCAACCTCAGCACGTTGTTGCTCGATCGCGAACGCTTGGTATTGGCCGAGTACGAGCCGATGTATGTCGACCATCTCCGCGAGCGGTTCGCGCGGCGGGAAAACGTCCGTGTGGAACAACACGATTTGACGCGGCCTAGCGACTTCGCGTCATTGTTGCATGAAGAACTGGACACGGTGTTTTGCTCGAATGTGCTCGAGCATTTGGAACCGGACGAGCAGGTCCTGCGGAGCTTCCACGATTCGCTGGTGCCCGGTGGTCATTGTGTGATTGTCGTGCCCGCTGGCCGCTGGCTCTACACGCAAATGGACAAAGAGCTTGGGCATTTCCGTCGTTATACCAACGAGGAATTGCGTACGAAGATGGCGGCGGCCGGTTTCGAGATCGTGCATGAGCAGCGGTTCAGCCGGCTCGGGGCCCTGTCGTGGGCGGTCTCGGGCCATCTTCTGCGTCGCAGGCACCTCAACCCGGGGCAAATGATCTGGTTTGACCGGTTCCTGCCCGTCGCGAAACTGCTCGAATACCTTCTGCCTGTGCCGGGGATGTCTTTATTGATGGTTGGTCGAAAGCCGGCGGCGGCCAGCGGAGCCTTGCGGGAAGCGGCGTAGTGCTTTGTCGAATCTCGGCATTAAAACAGCCGGGACTGGCGGGTTCGCGGGAATGGGCGAGGGCGGCGGACGCTCGGGAGCCAATGAGCGTCCCAACCTCGCTCGCGTAGTTCATCCACAAACCGGCATTGGCCGTGCCAGCAGTAGACCTGACGCGGCGCCACACGCTCGACGCATTCCAGCAGTTCATCGAAGTCGGCGTGATCGGAGAACGGAACGGCGTAGTCGACGCCCGCCTTAAACCGGTACTGCGGATCGATGCTCCAACCAGTGACGGCGATCGTCACGCTATCCACTGGCAGCGAGGGACCTCCCCAGCGATGGCCAGGTGGGGGGAAGACGAGCACCTCGGGCCGCTGGCTCGGGGGGACCGAGTTTGTCGATGCGTTGGCGTGGAGGGCATCGAGAGGGGCGACACGAGGGGCAGCGACTATCTCCGCCCCGTCGGCCCCGAACTCGCTGTAATGTGGCTGGCCGAGCGGGCAGGCCGCCAGTTCGTATTCGCGGCTGAGCTGGTAGATCGCCGGATGTTGCCTGACGTGGAACCCGGCGTCGACGAGCACCCGCGTGATTTCTTGGGCTTTGCCGAGCACATAGGCGAAGATAACTGGTCTTCGACCGGCGTGGATCGCCGTATGTAGAATTCCGGTCAAATCATCGATGGCCTGTTGGCGTGGCGGCATTCGGTACTTGGGCAGCCCAAAGGTGGCTTCGATCACCAGGTAATCGGCACGCGGCGGGTCGGCGGCCTCCGCCGTGGTGGAGGGGCGGAGTCGAAAGTCGCCGGTGTAGAGCAGTTTCAGCTGGGGGGATTCGACAAGCAGCATGGCCGAGCCGAGGATATGGCCGGCGGGAAACGTCGTCAGGCGGTGGCCATTCCAGTCGAACGGATCGCGAAACGGAAGTTCGTGGACCAAGCGGTCGCCGCCGAGTCG
>JBJTOW010000084.1:0-16354 GCA_046074805.1 Planctomycetota bacterium
GAAATGGGCCGGTCGGAGCACGTTCCGATTCCCTGGACTCTCGGGGATCGCGAACTGATTTTCCAGCGGTTGGGGACGCTGGCGAAATCAGCGACTGGCTTGTTTCAACGTGCCGCTGCCGATGGTCCGATCAGTTTCTACCGAATCGAGGCGAAAACAGCGAGCCAAGCGACGGGAGCCTACCGACGCGTCACGATTAACAGTTCGGCCTTGCCGAGGCCTGGCTACGACTGGTTCACACGGATTGTGGCCCATGAATTGGCTCATGCCGCAGATCCCTACAGTCGGCTTAGCGTGGACGCGGAATGGCGGGCAATCGTCGAACCGAGGATCGCGGCCGTCCATGAACTCCTGAAGAAACGAAATCTCACGACGGCGACGGCGGCACAGATGCCCGAGGGGCCGCAGCGGACCATCCTTGAGTCGACGGTTCGGCGAGAGACCGGACTGCCCAGCGTCTACGCGGCACACAGCATCGAGGAGTCGGTGGCCGAAGTCGTATCTTTTATGGTCGACCCGACGACGGATTACTCGCCACCGCCCAAAATCGCCGCATTCCTTCGCAAGCGATTATTGGATCCCGTGAAGAGTCCGGCGGACAGCCAACCGGCAGAGGTCGCTTATCGCGAGGGCCTGCGGTTCGCGGCGGCGAAGGAATACTCGACTGCGATCGCGGCGTTCTCCCAGGCGATTCAATTGTCGCCCACATTCGCAGCGGCTTATCGGGAGAGGGGGATCGCGCGCGTCAAGATGAACGCCTACAAGGACGCCGCCGCCGATTTCTCAAAAGCCATTGGCATGGTTTCCGAATTCAGCCGCGATCTGCCATTTCTTAAGTCTGAAAGGCAGTTGTGCGAGAAGAAAATCTCCCCATAGCGGCGGTTTTCACCGGACCGGGATCTCTTCGAACGGATGGCGGGGTTTTCCTTGACACTCGCTTGGCGACTTCGTAAGTTTGACGGCCAATATTCCGTCGAGGTTCACTCGACACTTCGTCCACAACATCGTTCCGCTTTTCCTGGACGAAGGCCATCTTTGTTTCGAAAGCGAGGCGGTCATGCGAATGTATTGTCGTCCGCGCGGGGCAGCGCGCCGCGGTTTTACGCTGGTGGAATTGCTGGTGGTAATCGCCATTATCGGAGTGCTGGTCGCGTTGCTGCTGCCAGCGGTCCAAGCGGCTCGCGAAGCCGCGCGTCGCACCAAATGCACGAACAATTTGAAACAATGGGCGTTGGCGATCCACAACCATCACGACTCGCTGCAGCGGTTTCCCTACGGTTCCACGAACGACGCGCACGTCAATCGCCGCAAGACCTGGGTGATGTTCGTGTGGCCCTACATGGAGCAGAACGCGATGGCCGACAAGGGGGATTTGTCGGTGCCTTTCTACAATCCGCCCTATACCATTTACGGTACGCTTAATGGGCTCTGCGGTTTGCGGGTCGCCGCCTATCTCTGTCCGAGCGACACGGGGACGATTGACCAAAGTTCCGGCACCTATCAGCGGACCCGCGGGAATTACATGGTGAACTGGGGAAACGCCTTGTACGACGACACCCGCGCCCTGCCGACCGGCACGGTTAGTCCCTCCACGACGGGGCCTTTCTATCACTTGAATGGCAATCGCGCGACGCCCGGTGTTGTCGGCATGCAAAATATCACCGATGGCACGTCGAATACGTTGTTGCTGTCCGAGTCGCTGATCGCGAAAGTAGCCACCGACAACGATTGGCGGGGCGATATCCACAACGACGACGGCATCTTCCGCTTCCACACGGAGACAACGCCCAACTCGTCGTCGCCCGATCTCATCAGAAGCACCACGTTTTTCACACCCAACAACGATCCCAAGATGCCGGTCGCCTTGGGCAACCCGCAGCGGGCGGCGGCCCGCAGTCGGCATCCGGGCGGCGTGATGGCCGCCATGTGCGATGGAAGTGTTCGCTTCGCCTCGAATACGATCGCCCAGAACACCTGGATGGCGATGGGATCGATGGCAGGCGGCGAGGCGTTTTCCGAATGAATTCGATGCGACAGGAGCTCACTGTGGGGATTCGTATTCCATCCGCTTTGGCGTTATGTGCGATCGCGTTGCTAGTGGGCTGTTCGTCGGGCCCGAAGCAGGGCGAGGTCAGCGGGACCGTGACCGTGGATGGCAAAACGCCTTCCACGGGTTCGTCGATCACTTTCATACCGACAGACGGCCAGTCGCCCACGGCCGGCGCTGTGATCGAAAACGGAAAATACTCGGCGATGGTGCCAGTCGGCATGTCGCGCGTGGAGATTCGAGTGCCTCGGCCGATCCGCCAAGCGGCGAACTCGGCGCCCAAGCAAGGCCCCGGCGCCGAGGGACCGGGTGGCGGCGGCGGCATCATCGAAAAGTCGTTGCCAGCCAAGTACAACGACAACTCCGAGTTGACTTTCGAGGTGAAGGCCGGCCAGAACCCCAAGGACTGGAACCTACAAGCCGCGCCCTGACCTCGTGGCGTAAAATCGGCGGTGCGACGCCCCTGTAGGCGCCTTGTCAAGGCAAGAATCTAGGGGCGGAACCTCGGAAGCGACCTCCCAAGTCTTTCGTGCGATGTGTGCTCCGGCGGACCAGAATCCCACTAACCAGGGTATTCGGCGATTCGGCTGGGGGGCTCGAGTTGGTCTTCCCCTACAGACGGGTTTTCCCTAGTATTCCGCATTGTGGTGGTTAAGAACGGGCTAGGATCGCGTTGCGTCAGGGAGGGCGAACGTGCAAACCTTGAAAACTGGTTTTGTCATCTTGGTGCTTGGAGCCATGTTCTACGGCGTTTACGTCGTGGTCAACACGCCGCCTCCGTCCGTGCCTGACGACGTTCGCGAAGCACTCTCGGAGGGCGAGCCCGAATTGTCGGTCGAAGAGGGCGGCGACCCCGTCGAGTTCTCCGCCAATGGAAGCGGTTCCTCCACAGGCGAGCCCACCGGCAGTCCATCGAACGCGAATTCAAATGGGTCGGCGCCGAGCAACCAGTCTGCGGGCGGAGCGCTACCGTGGGGACGTGACCGTGGACCGCTCGGTGCTCCCGTCGCAGCCCCACCAGCGAACTCACCGGTGATCCCGCCAGCGTCCGTCCCGCCCGCCGTCTCAGGCGATCCATCTGCTTTGGCTCCGCCCTCGCGAACGGGCGGTGGAGACCGCGATTCGCTCATCACCGCCGCCAGCGAACCCCGACGCCCCGTCGGTTTGGAGCGTGGCGAACCGTCGGGGCCCATCGGCGCGACGCCGGATGCCACGAGCGCTCCAGCGGTTCCCGGCGATTCCGCTCTCGTTGATTCACCGCCGTTTTCCACTTTGGCTGGCGCTGCAATCCCGGGAAGCGGCAATGGCCCGGCCACCGCCGGTCCGGCGGCGGAGAACCCATCCGGGCCGCCAACCGCAGTCGCTGTTGGCCAAGGCGGGCCAGTGGCTAATCCAACCAATGATTCCCCGGCGGCTAACTCGCCCACCGTTGATTCGCCCCCATTTAGCCCCGCTGCGGATAATCCTGTCAACAATAACCCTGCCAACAACAACCCAGCCAACGCAAATTCGAACCCTGACAACCCGGCCGCCGCTATCCCGGCCGCCGCTATCCCGGCTCCTGTGACTGCGGTTGCCGGAGGCGCGACCGGCGCCAACGCCGAGGGTGTTCGCTTCGACCCCAAGGAAGCGATGATCGAACGTGGCTGGAACGAGGCGCGGGCGGAGGTCGAAGCTGGGAAACCTCGACAAGCGTTGTTTATTTTGTCGCGGTTATACGCCGACCCGCGGTTGACGCCGGCCGACCGCCGCCGACTCCAGGACGCGCTCGACCCTCTGGCCGCTCAGGTCATCTACAGTCAACAACACACGCTGGAACAGCCGTTAGTAGTCCGTCGTGGCGACACCCTTACCGCGATCGCCGAGCAGTACCAAGTGCCATGGCAGCTATTGGCCAACATTAACGGCGTGCGCGACCCCGAGTTCCTCGTGCCGGGCACGAAGTTGAAGGTCGTCCGCGGACCGTTCCGCGCCGAGGTGAACCTTGCCGACAACGAACTGACGCTGCATCTCAATCAGTTGTATGCGGGCCGTTTCCCGATCACGGTGGGCCAGGATCCGCCGCCGATGGCTGGTGAGTTCGAGATCAAGGGCAAGTCGGATGGCCGTGAGTTCGCCACGGGCGACGGTCAAGTGATTCCGGCGGGCCATCCGGCGAATCCTTACGGCGCGACCTTCATGGAAATCGGCCGCAACCTTTCCTTGCATGGCAGCGCGACCGCCGAAGACGCCGCGCCAAATGCGGGTTGCATCAGCCTCAGCCCCCGCGACGCGCTCGACGTGGCCGGTATACTTTCCGTCGGTTCCACGGTCACCATTCGCCGCTGATTAGGCTCGCGTCCCGGGCGTCGTCCTTCGCCGGGGCGTCGTCCTTCGCCGGGGCGGCGCTCTTGCGAGCTGCGCCGGATGGGCCAACGCCAGCGCATGCCCCGCATCCTTTGGAGACGCACCCCAATGTACAACCGCGACGCGCTCATTGCCCTGATCAAGGAGAAGGCCCTCGAATTCGGCGACTTTACGCTCGCTTCGGGCAAGAAGGCCCGTTTCTATCTCGACTGTCGCCGCGTGACGCTCGATTCCCGCGGCGCGAATCTGATCGCCGCCGGCATACTGGAACGGATCGCCGACGCCTGGCCCGATGCCGTCGGTGGCATGGCGGTTGGGGCCGATCCGATCACCGGCGCGGTGATCACCTTGGCCGGCCAAGGCCCGCGTTCTCTCCGCGGTTTCATTGTCCGCAAAGAGGCGAAGGCCCATGGCAAAGGTCGCGATGTCGAGGGGCCGGTTAAAGCGGGCGACCGAGTCGTGATCGTCGAGGATGTCGTGACTACGGGTGGCAGTTCCTTGCTGGCGATCGAGAAAGTCGAAGCGGCCGGGATGATCGTCGATAAGGTGGTCGCCATCGTCGATCGTCTGGAAGGCGGCGCCGCCGCTTTCGCTGAAAAAGGATATAAGCTCGAAACGCTGCTTACCATCCGCGACTTGGGCATAGACCCGGCGGCATAATCCTTTGTCCAAACTATTCATTGGCAAAGGCACGCCGTAAACGAGTCAACGGATTTCCAAGTCTCTCGCCTGACATGCGTCACAAGAGACTGGAAGCGTGTCGCGCCTCGAAAACAAAGATGCGACAAAACAGCTGAAACGCTCCTGTCGGAATCGCGGATGGAAACCTCGCTGCATCGCCAACTGAAAGCGCTGTACGCCGATGGCGACGCGCAGCTGGAAGTGCAGCTCGACGACTACCGTATCGATGTCATCGCCGACGGACGGCTGGTGGAAATCCAGCATGGCAAACTGGCGGCCATCCGCGACAAGATCGGCCGCTTGCTTGAACAGCACCACGTGACGGTCGTGAAGCCGCTGATCGCTCGCAAAACGCTGGTGCGGCTTGATGGCCCTGGCGGCGAGGTGGTGAGCCAGCGGCTGAGTCCGCGGCGCGGCCAACCGCTCGACCTGTTCCATGAACTGGTCTATTTCACGCGAGTGTTCCCGCATCCTCGTTTGACGCTCGAAGCGCCACTGGTCGAGATCGAAGAGCGTCGTTATCCGGGGCATGGCCGCCGTCGCCGCTGGCGGCGGTCGGACCACGAGATCGAAGACCAGCGATTGGTCGCGGTCCAGCGGACCATCCGGCTGGTCGACCGTCACGATCTGTTGTCGCTTATCCCTGGTTCATTGCCGCAGCGTTTCGATTCCGCCGCGATCGCTCAGGTCGCGTCGGTTCCACGCTGGGTGGCGCAGCGCGTGGTCTATTGCCTCCGCAAAATGGGGGCGGCTCGGGAAGTCGGCAAAGTCGGGAACACGCGGCAATACGCGATCCGCGGTTTAGAGTGAGTCCCGCGCCGAGTCATCGCGACGGCTTGATGTCCCGAATTCGGAGTTCGCGGAACTCCTAGGGAACACCTTCCGCTTGAAGGCCGGTGTATCCGCCGGCCGCCACCCAGTCCGGCCGCCACCCAGTCCGTCGCCGCGCGGTTGGCCGCCCCGAAGAAGCAGCGACAGCCATAGTCGCGTGAACCGATTTCCCACCCAGCGTCTCGCTGTCTCAAAACCAGCGAATTGGATTCACGCTTTCTTCGCATTTTCTTCATAAACCAGCCCTAAACCATTGCGTGCTTCGATCAGCCCAGTCGGTTTAGGAGGGTTAGAATTCATGCGAGTCGCATCGGCAACCCATGGGACCATGTGTTGCAAGCGTCCTCATCGACGATCGGCCATTGTCGCTACGTTGATCGCGTTCGGGCTACTCGGCTGCTCTTCCGAGCCAGTCGACTCGATCGACAAACCGCTCTTTCCCGCCTCGGGAAAAATCTCGTACCGCGGCAAGCCGATCCCGAACGCCAGGGTGACTTTCCATCCTATCGAATCGCTCAACTCGGCTGCTGCGGCCGCTCCTTCGGCGACTTCTGGAACAGAGGGGACGCCGCCAGCGTTGGTGAGAACGCCGTTCGCGGTCGTGAAAGAGGACGGAACCTTTGAACTTTCGACGTTGAAACCGGGCGACGGCGCGCCCGAGGGCGAGTACGCGGTGACCGTGTCTTGGACAGGCGATAAGCCGGCCGTATCCGATTCCGATATGCCCGAGAAACTGCCGCTCAAGTTCCAAAATCCAGCCTTCTCGGGACTACGCGTCCGCGTGAAGAACGGCGAGCCGATCCCGGAAATCAAGCTCAACTAACACCTCCACTGAACGCCTTTTTAGGTCGAAACGTATGTTTTTCGCAAAGGGGAAGATTTTGCCATCACGTCATCTAAAGTCACGCTTGGCCGCTCGCAGCGGCTTCACGCTCGTCGAGTTGCTCGTCGTGATCGCGATCATCGGCGTTTTGGTCGCTTTGCTGCTGCCCGCCGTGCAAGCCGCTCGCGAAGCCGCGCGTCGCATGAGCTGCTCGAACAACCTTAAGCAAATTGGGTTGGCGATGCACAATTACGAGAGCTCGTTTGGCGTGCTGCCGCCAAGCCGGATCACGATTTCCTCGCCGCTCTTCCAGCAGTCGTGGACCTCTCTCACACTGCCGTTCCTCGAACAAGGTTCGATCCATTCCGCTTACAACTTTGGAACACCGTGGTATGCGCCGGTGAACGATCCACTTACCACGATCCGGTTGAGCGTGATGATGTGCCCATCATCGCCGACGGGCCGCGACTTGCCGCCCACAAATCTCTACAGCGGCGTGACGGGTGGCATGCGGAGCGACCAGCCGCGTTGGGGTTACAGCGACTACGGTTCGATTAACGCTGTCCGCAATGCGTTTATCGTGATGAGCGGTCTGCCATCGATCAATATGAAAGACGCTTTCGGCGGCCTTGGACGCGGTCCAGATGGTGTTCCGTTCGCGATGATCACCGACGGAACCTCGAACACACTGTTGCTTGGCGAAGACGCTGGCCGGCCGAACATGTATGTTGGTCGTCGCCGCATGGCCAATCCGCGGAGCGGAAATATCGCGTTCGGCACTCAGTTCACCGCGGACGGCTGGGGATGGGCTGACATCAACGCGGGCTTCAGTGTCGACGGATCGAACACCGCTGGTTTGCAGAACGACACTTCATCCAGCGGTGGCACAACGATCGTGGGCAATTGCATCATGAACTGCACCAACGACAGCGAAATCTATAGCTTCCATCCGGGCGGAGCGATGTTTGTCGCGGCCGATGGCTCGGTGAAGTTTCTGTCGCAAACGATTCCTGGCCGAGTGATGACGTCGCTTATCACTCGAGACCAGGGTGATGTTGTCGGCAACTACTAAGATATCATTACGATAACTCGCCGTATTACCGAATGGGCCGCGGACCGAAAAGGCTCCGCGGCCTCTTTCATGCGCACAGTACGCATTTGGTGGCGGCGAAAAGCGTTGTGATCGTCAGAAAACACCAGAATGTATTGACATATTCCGACTCCTACGGCCCCGGACTCCTTCCTTTCTTACAGTGGTCCAAAATCTGATGTTCCGCGCGCTTTCAACATCTCAATTGGCTCGTATACTGTCCCGTCACTCGCAGGCTGCGGAGTTAATCGCCGCGTTTTTTGCCAACGCCGACTCCAAAGCGAAGCTGATCTTGATGTTGATCGTGGCGGCGGGGGTGGGGTCGCCGCCGGTCCAAACTTTTTCTGGACCAGAGGCTTGTGCTCAAGTGCCTGCCGGCAAATCGTCCACCGCCCCAGTGTCGGACTCTCGGGCGACTCCTGTGGCGACCCCGATTTCATCGGCGGCCGACGGCGTAACACTGCTGGCGACCGGCCAGTTCGCGGGCGACTCACTGGACGCCTCGGGGCTTACCGGCCAAGTGGAAACGGGGGTGCCCGTCGCGCTTTTGGGCGGCTTTTCCGGACTCGAGTACACCGGCGACGGCAACCGTTATTGGGCGATCACCGATCGCGGACCGGCGGACGGAGCCGCGACCTACCCGTGCCGCTTTCATGAAATCGAGTTGGCTTTGCCGACGGGCAACGATCTCAAGTCAGGCCGTGTGACGCTCGCGATCAAGCCAAAACTAATTGCCACCCATCTGTTGCGGGATTCCGGCGGCGACCCGCTCAGTGGCCGTTCGAGTCGGCTACCGAGGAGCGATGGAAAACGGGCCGCTCTCGGAACGCGGTTCGATCCGGAAGCGATCCGCCGCCAAGCCGATGGTTCTCTCTGGATCTCTGACGAATATGGTCCGTACGTCGCCCGTTTTGAAAAGACGGGGAGGGAGTTGGAACGGCTGGTGGTTCCGCCGAAATTCTTGATCGACCGGCCGTCCGCTTCGCGGGATGACGAGAATAACGGCAATGATTCGGGTCGGCGCGCCAACGGCGGTTTCGAGGGGCTCGCCACCTCCTTCACCGGCGATCGGTTGTTGTTGCTCGCCCAGCGGCCACTGATTCAGGACAGCGCCCGCGAGGGCCTTTCGTTCCAGGGCGTTTCTTGCCGTCTGCTGGAACTGCCGCTCACGGGAGTCGCGAAAAGCACAAACGCCTCGAAGCCCGCCGAAACGAAAGATGCTCCCCGCGAATTGCTCTATCCGCTGGATTTGCCTGGCAACGGGCTGAACGAGATCCTGGCGTGGGATGAACGCTACTATCTGGTGATCGAACGCGACGACGCGCCGGGCGCCGAGGCGAGTTTCAAGAAGATCATGGTCTGCGATCTGGCCAGCGCGTCGAACATCGCCGACATCGCGCGATTGCCGGCGCGACGGTTGCCTGTCGGTGTGAAGCCGATCGCGAAACGGGTGCTGATCGACCTGCTGGACTCGCGATGGAAATTGGCTGGCGCGGCATTCCCAGAGAAGATCGAAGGACTCGCCCGCGGCCCATTGCTTCCGGATGGCCGTCGACTGTTAGTTGTGGGCTCGGACAACGATTGCGATCCGATCGAGCCGAGCCGCTTTTGGCTCTTCGCCGTCCCCTCCGATTTGTAGGGCGGGCCGTCGTAAGCCGGCGGCTCAGAGTTGACGGAGCGAGCGTGCCAAGCCCAGTGCGACCCTTTACGCCCGAGGATGGTACTTCTCGTGGATTTTGCGGAGCCGCGAGGCGTCGACGTGGGTGTAGATTTGGGTCGTCGCGATACTGGAATGCCCCAGCATTTCCTGGACTTGCCGCAGGTCGGCGCCGCCGGCCAGTTGATGGGTCGCGAAGCTGTGGCGAAGCGTGTGTGGGTGGGTCGAGATCGGGATGTCGGAGCGTAACGCGTACTTCTTCACAAGCTCCCAGATCGCCTCGCGGTAAGGCGTCGCCCGGAGCGGGTCAGAAAGAGCCATTCAGCGTCGCCTCGCTCGTTGAGCGGCGGGCGTTCGGTGGCAAGGTAGACTCGGATCGCTTCGATCGCCGGCTTTCCCAACGGAACGATGCGTTGCTTGTTGCCCTTGCCTTGGCAGACGCAGTGGGATTCGTCGAGCCGCACGTCGCGCAGTTTCAAATCGGCGACTTCCGAAGCGCGGCAGCCCGTGGCGTACATGAGTTCGAGCAAGGCGCGGTCGCGGCGCCAAAACGCGTCGCCGGCGGTCGGAGCGGTCAGGAACCGCTGCAGGTGCGCTGGCGTTAGCACTTCGGGAACGCGTTCCCAAAGTTTTTGGCTTCCGAGCAGTTCGGCCAAATTATCCTTCAGAAGACCTTCCAGTTGCAGGTAGCGGAAAAAAGTCCGCAACGAGGCGATGTGCCGCGCGATACTGGCGGGCGCCAATCCGCGGGCGTGCAGCCAAGCTACGTAATCGGACAGGTCGCGAATCGTCAGCTCGGCGACCGGGCGGCTGCCCAGCCAGTCGCGGAACCGACGTAGGTCGCGGCCGTAGGCGGCCAGCGTGTTGGCCGACAGGTGGCATTCGGTTCTTAGGTAGTTCAAGAACGCATCGACCCAGGAGACGTTCGGGTTCTCCGCGAGTCGGGCGACGGGCACGGCAAGCTTACGACGGGGTGGCATGCGAGGGCCAATCGGTGCCCGCGGCGCGAAACTTCATGTTTCGTGCGCGGCGACTATTTATTACGATCGTAAGAGTGGTGGAGCGGCGGTGGAAGCGCCGCGGACGCACCTTATGCCACTCTGTGCCACGCATCCCAGGTTTCCCCGGATCGACCGGTCCAAGTCGCGACCCGTGATTCGCTATGCCTCACGTAGTTGTCAACCGTCCTTACGAATTCGTTCCACCGCACGCCGGTGACGCTTGGCCGTCGTTCATCCAATGGTTTGAACTGTACGGCTGGCATTTGCGTGCCAAGGAGGGGATCGTCGATCGCGAATGTCGCCGAGTGGAATTGCTCCGCGAATCACTCGACGCAGGCCACGGCATTCTGCTCTGCCCCAACCATGCCCGTACCGCCGATCCGCTGGTCATGGGTTGGCTCGCCAAAGCGGCTGGCACGCATGTGTTCGCGATGGCGAGCTGGCATCTGTTCAATGAGGGTTGGTTCCAGTCGTTCGCGATCCGGCGAATGGGCGCCTTCAGCGTCTATCGGGAAGGGATCGATCGACGGTCGCTGGATTTGGCCGTCGATGTCGTCGCGGAGGCGAAGCGGCCGCTCATTGTCTTCCCCGAAGGAGCCACCTCGCGGACCAACGACCACCTTCACCCGCTTTTGGATGGCGTTGGCTTCGTCGCGCGTTCGGCCGCCAAGCGTCGGGAAAAGACGGGGCAGGGCAAGGTCGTTATCCATCCCGTCGGCATCAAATATCGTTTTCTCGGCGACATCGTTCGGGCTTGCCGCGAAACGCTCGATGATCTCGAACGGCGAGTCGGCTGGCAGAGCCGTGGCCACCTCGATCCGCTTCCGCGATTGCTCGAATTCCAACGCGTGTTTCTCGCCCTCAAGGAACTGGAATACCTCGGGGCGACACACTTCGGGACACGTGAGGAACGAATGGAGCGGTTAGTCGAGGGTATCCTCCGGCCGCTCGAAACCCAGTGGCTCGGCGAACCGCAGCCAGGGCCGTTCGCGCAGCGGATTCGCGGCGTTCGCGCCCGCATCGTTCCACGCATGATCGAGCAGGCGACGGCGGCTCGGAAAAAAGCGAAGCGGGGCATTGAGGCCGAAGAGGCCGAACGCCTCTCGCAGCAGTTGGAAGCGTTGCACATCGCCCAGCAATTGCTTGGCTATCCCGGCGACTATCTGGTATCCCGTCCGACCATCGACCGCGTGCTGGAAACGCTCGAAAGGCTGGAGGAGGACATGGTCGGCCGCGCCCGCGTCCATGGCGACCTGAAGGCGATTATCGAAGTCGCTCCAGCGATCCCGGTGCCAGCGGAAAGGGATCGCGGCTCCAAAGAGGACGCCGTCATGACCGCCCTTGAGTCGAGTTTACGCGACATCGTCCAGCGACTCGCCGCCGAGTCCCCCTCATTCGCCTCATAGCGGCGGCAGTCCGTCGCATCGCTTCTTGCGCGAAGGACTTGCCACTTTGTTTTCGGGGTCGTCCACCCTCGTCGCTCGCAGCGATGAAGCACTCGATCGATGAAGCACTAGGTTGATGAAGCACTAGGTTGATGAAGCACTAGGTTGATGAAGCACTAGGCCATCGTCGCCGCCATTGGTTCACGGTGCCGTCGCAGGAACGGCGGTATGAAACCGCTAGCGATGACAAGCAAGTGGGCCAGCATCGTTAGGGACAAGGCGAGCAGCACTCCATCCGTGAAACCGTAGGAATGAAGTCCGACGCCCAGTTCGTTCACGCCGAACCAAGACCAACTGGTCACGATGTTGCCGCCCACCGCGAGCATGGCCAAGCCACGGTCGCCAACCATCCGGTCCCACAAAGCGTGCAGCATGATGGCGTTCCAGATCACGATCATCAGCGCGCCGTTCTCCTTTGGATCCCAGCCCCAGAACCGTCCCCAGGAGTCGTCGGCCCACAAGCCGCCCAGGACGGTTCCCCAGAAGCTGAAAAACACCGCGAAGCAGGTGACGCCGTACATCATCGTGCCCAGCGCCTTGCCCAGCGAAAGCGGCGCTCCCTGGCGTTTCGAGACGACCGCCTCGAGCGCCCCTGGGGCGAAGCGAGCGAACAGATAGACGATACCCAGCAAACCAGCGACGAACGTCGCCGAATAGCCGAGTGTGATGCAGACCACGTGCGTCGATAGCCAGAATTGCGTATCGAGCACCGCTTGCATGACCGCCATCGTTTCGCCGTCCATCGCCAGCTTGTCGGCGATCACCAAGGTCACGAACCCCGCCGATGACGCCACGATGTTGCCCACACCCATCTTCAACAGCCGCTCGAGCACGACGCCGAAAATGACGCAGCCCCAGCCGATGAACACGGCTGAGCTATACAGATTGGTGACGGGCGGCCGTCCGGAAATCACCACGCGAGCGGCGAGGGCACCGGTATGCACGACCAGCGTGCAGACGATGATCCAGAAGGCGAACCGATTCACGGGACGATGCCAACCGATCGCCCACAGGAGCCAAGCGACCGCCGTCAGGGCGAACGCCAAGACGTACGTGTAGGCCGTCCAAGAGAATGGCGCCAACTTGTTGAATCGGGACTCGGCGCTGACGAGCGATGCGTTGTACAGCTCCGGCCGCAGTCTACGCAGCACAGATTCGTAATTTCCGAGCGCCGCGTTGAACTCGCGCGGGTTGTCGTTTCCGTAGGCCACGAGGACGCTGGTGAACGCCTCCACCGCCTCGTCAGGTTCCTGGCGTTGTCCCAGTGTGCGTTGCAGATAGTCGAAGTTCCAAGCGGTCGAATACGGTTGCCACTCACCGTCCTCGCGTTTGAACGGAACGGCGCGGGGCGGCTGCATCCTCACGAGTTGCCGGTCGGCTTCGGGAATTTGCATCAAGCCGCGTTTGATCCGCTCCAACTGTGCCCGAGCACGCTCGGGATTCGCATTGAACTGTTCTTCGGTGGGCAGCGGTGGCAAGCTTAGCGGCGTGAATGACGCCTTGATCAATGTGAAGGTCCGGATGCGGCCGTCGAGCTCGATGAGTTTCCGCTCGTAGGTCGTCAGATCCTCCGCCTTCCGCGCTTTCGCCTCTTCCACCTTCGTGTCGAAGGCCTGGATCTTGGCAAGTAACTCGTTGACCGAGTAGCGGAACCCTTTGCGGCGTTCGAGTCCGAGCAGATTGAGCACGTCCTCGTTTTCGATTCGGAAAACGCGATAGTCGTTCGCGACGATCTCCGGCTCGTTTTCGCTGGACGAAGCGGGTTTCGACGGCGGCGCTTTTTCCGTGATCGTGTCGATCAGCCAGCGGATCGCCGGTTGCGACTTGCCAGTGGCGTCCAGGAATGTTTCCCGATTCGAGATGACGCGAAGTGTGTTCCGCGCCAGAGTATCGAGCGGCTTGACACGCCCCTTTTCCAAAACCGGCAACTGACCGAAGCGCGTTAAATCAAATCCCTCGGTCGAAGACTTGGCGTTGCTGGGTGGCGTAGGTTTGGCGTTGCGCGACATGTACGCGACAATGAACAGGAACGACAGGGCGATCGACACTGGCATCGCCCAGCGTCGCCAAGCAGGGCGAGTGTCCACAGCCGACACGGCCAGATCGACTGGCCGACGAGCATTCACGGCGGAACCTGATCGGTCAGCGAACGGATTGCTGGAAGTCACGGACGGGTGTCCCGCTTCATGTTTCGCGGCGCGATCGCGACCGTGCCTTCCACGACCGGCCGAATGTGGTCCCTCGGCGGCGATGTCCGTCGAGATTGCGGCGGCGGCCGAGTCGCTTCCCGTGACTCGCTTCAAGAAACGAACCAACGTCACGCCGAAGTGGTAGAGCATCCCGATGACGACCAACATGCAGGCCACGTAGGGAATCATCCACCCGGTGTTCGTTACAACCTGCAAATCGGTGACCTCGGCCCCATCAGCGTCGAGGCGATAACCGCTTTGGTAGAACGTCTCCCCCGCATAACGCAGCGGTTCGTTCATTCGAATGTGGATCGCGTCGTCGAAGTCGCGGCTCGGATCGGTCAGTTGGATATCCGATGAGTAGTTTTTCGGAATCGTGGTTCCCGGATAGTCGTCCTTGCGAACATCCTTAAGCGCGATCGAGTAAGGCTTGTAAGTACGTTTAAATCTCAAAGAGGCTTCGTATGTTTTGCCATCGACGGCGACCTTCTCCACATGGTTTTGCTCGGTCAAAACCTGCGAGAACAGATAAGTGCCGAGATCCTTGCCGGACGCCTTTTCCACAAATTTCACGTAGGCGGCGGCCACGTCCACGGCGCCGGACGAATCGGCCCCGGTGTTTTGAGCGATCTCATCCACAGCGTAGGTCAACCCCACGCCCGCTGTCGCCAAGCACGTTTCGCCCGGCTTGAGATCGCGGAGCGACGACGAATTTTTCAGGAACTTGACGACTTCGATGTCGAACGGCAATTGCGATTCCTCGGCTTTCGCGCGACCGACGTTGACGAACCGAGTCGACTTCCCTTTTTCGGTCAGTGGGATCGCGAACACTTCGTCCTCGGCACCCTCGGACGTCGCCACCACGGCAAGCTCGAGGCCGCGAATGTCTTGCACGAAATTGACGGTCTCGCCTTCGCGGATCGTCATTCGCTCTTCGATCGCGAACAAGTTCACCAGCAACTGCCCGAACATCAGCAAGCCGATACCGCCATGCAGCAGCACCACGCCGCCTCGTTTTCCAAAGACGACGATACAACCCGCCAGCAGCACGCCGCCAGCGAACGAAGCCTGCAGCAATTGCCAGAGGATCCGCATTCCCGCGTCGCCGAGGAATTCGTCGGAACCAGGCAGGAAGACGACAAAGATATTGGCGAGCACCAATGCCGAACCGGTCCATAACAAGGTGCGTTCCGCCCGGCGTTCCCGGGGAAGCGAAATCAAACCGTAGATGCACGCCCCGCCCGCGCCCAGCATCGCGATCCGCAGCAGCCACCAGAGGGTCGACCATTCGAAGGGCGGCTTGCCCTGTAGTCCGCCGCGACTGTGGCCGCTGACGATCACCGCCGTGGTCAAAGCGAGCCCGGCCGCCATCGCCGCCAAACCGACAGCTAGTTTCCGTCCCCGCGCCTGGGCCGTGAACCGCACCATGTGCGCGGCGACCAGGTTCAGCATCATCACGCAGCCGATCAGCTTGCCGCCGACAAAACGGAATCCGCCCGAGACTTTCGCCTTGGGGAACCACGCGGGCGGCAGAAGATCTTCAAAGTGGACGACGGCGAACCAAGCGTCGAAGTAGTCGGCGATCACATCCCACATGTCTTTGCGGGCCTGGGCCAACGTTCCGAACAGGACCAAGATCAATGACAACGCCAACAGCGCGACCGTGAGCTTCAACGAAGCGAGGACCTTTAGCACCATCCCCCCCGCCAGCTCGATCGACGCCAGCGGATGGCTCGCCATGCCCGTCGAACCGGCCCGCAACTTCCCCGCGGTATCCGTTGCCATAAGCAGATCCTCCTTCGAGCGTAATCAAGCGTAATCAGGTGGACTAAAGCGGTTTGAACCGCACCGACTTCATGAACGTCTCAAACCGTTCGCGTTCCCGCGCGACCAGCGGCGCGGGACCCTTGAACTTGAAAAACCAAGCCGCGTCGCCATGAACGGCGATAGCGCCCAGTATCGATTGGCCCGAAGTCTCAGCCCCGTTCAGTTCCATGTACGATCCCTGCACCGAGCCGAGCTCGATCGATCGAACTTGGCTCGCCAGGTCCGCGGGCGACAACGGGGCGAGTTGAATTTGGCCGCGCCAACGGTTGACGTTCGCCAGCAAGTCATTCGCGGCGGCCGACAAGCTGCTGACCGTGATCTCGCCCGCTTGGCCGTCTTGCGATACGCGGAACGTCAGCTTGGCGAACGGCCCAACCGGCGCGGATTGCCACTCGGAAGGCGCCGAAAAAGCGAATG
>JBJTOW010000085.1:0-6380 GCA_046074805.1 Planctomycetota bacterium
AAAGGGAACTTGGGACTGGCAAAGCAGTACGAGCGAATAGTCGCCCGGGCGGGTATTCGCGGCCACTTCCAATGTCGCCGACAGTTCGCGAACATCGGGTTTGAACTCTTGATTGCCCAGTTTGAAGTTGCCGGAAAACGCCAACGGTTGGACGGTGACCGCGTTCTTCGCGTCCGCCCAACGGCGTTCCACCACCAACTTCAGATCGACCTTTTGACCAGCCAGCACGGCGATCGGCGTCGTTGGCTCCGTGCGCACCGAAAAGGGAGCGACATCCCGGACGGCGATCGGCAGCCTTCGAGTCGGTCGGCTCGAGCTGTAGTTCGCGTCGTTCGACACGCGGACATAAGGACGAACCTCACGGCGAATCGTCTCGCCATCACGCGTTCCCGTGGCGATCAGCGTCAGCCAATGTAGAGCGTCCGCCGCGTTCGCATCGGCGCGAACCACAATCTGGCCAGAATTGCCGTGAATCGTGGCAGGCTCGACCAAGATCCCTGGCGGAGTATTCTCCGGCGTAATGATGACGGGGCCAGCGAATCCGTCCGTGGCATGGACAACCACGTCAAGGTAGGTCGCGCCGCCCCTTCCCACGGTCGTCCCGCCCGGTCCTGGATTCTGGCGGTGGATCGCCGCCACAAAGAAGTCCGGGGTCGGCTTGCGAACAGACAACACATACTGGTAGCGGGCGCCGCCGCGTCGATAGCGATCTTGCACCAGCAACCGGTATTTCTTTTTAGCCGCCAAGTTCGCCTGGCCCGACGGGTCGCGAAGATGGCCATCGAACGCGTTCACTCGATGGCCGTAATCATCCAATTCGACGACGCGGTTTCCCTGTTCGTCCAGCACAGCGACGTAAGCGTCGGCCCGTCCGCCGATCCGCTCGCAGTAGACATCGATCGAATACGATCCGGCCTCGGCGACTTCCAGTTCATAGTAATCGCCATCGCGTGGTGAGTCGAAACGCGCGTTGATTACAGCGGGTAGCGTGAGCGGCTGGGCTTGGTCCGGCGCGTCGTTCGGCTCGCGTTCTTGCGTGACATCCTGATCGGTTACAAGCACCGGGATTGCCGGTCCCTGCTCCCGAGGCAGACCAGCTCGCACCTGGAATCCGGTTAGCGTATCGGTCGCCGCTGTGGGCAATGTGGTGTGATCGGTGGGGTGTTCTAGGAAGCGGAAGGCGCGAAGCGCGGCGACATCGGCTGGCGGAGTGACCGCCCGGGTCAACTCGTCGAGCGGCAACTCGCCGACTCGCAACGGCCCAGCCGCCGCCCCAGCTCCAAGGTTGCGCCCAAAAAACCGCAACTCGGTCGCTTGGCCCGCTCGGATGGCGCGAGGCGAAACATTTTCCAGTTGCGGACCGTCGGACACCGCCAACAGATAAGGATGTCCGCCGCGAAACGAAAGATCGCTGACCGCGATGACATATTCGCCGTCGGCCGGGGCGATGAAATCGATCAAAGCGTCCCGGCCAAAGTAATCGCCGTTGCTCGCCAAAGTTTGTCCGGAAGCGGTGGACAGCGAGAGCGTTGGATCGATCAATGAATCGAGTTTGCTGGCCAGCGTTCGCAGTACCAGGCGTTGGCCCGCCTTGGCGGAAAAACGGAATAGATCCTGGTCGTTTTGATCCGACGTGCCTTGCACCAGCGAGTTGATCGAAACCAACTGCGCCTTGTCTTGGCTATTGTTGGGCTCGATTTCGGCGACGGCGGCCACGTCGCGGGCCACATAGAAGAGACGCGGACTGCTGACGCCAAAACGGCCCACAAGCCACGCGTCATACGAGCCAGCCGGCGTGTCGGCTGCGATCGTAACCTTGAAACGACGCTCTTGGCCGTCCACTGGCGTTGCGGATAGGCCCTCATGATCGAAGATCAGCGTCTTAGCGTCTTCCAGATCGGCCCCCGCAACCTCGACTTCCACCGTTGTGCCGGCCGCTCCGCCGAGCGGCGACAGGCGGTCGAATCGCGGCATCGGCAGTTCAGCGCGAACCTCTTGAGGCGGGGCGGCGACGAACAGCATCAACGCGGTGAGAGCCAGCCCGAACGCCGCGTGGGAGAACACCGCGCGGGAGAGCGCCGAGCTAGAGTACGACGCACCAGAGTGCGGCGCGCGGCATCGGCTTGCCGTCCTGTCGATGGCAACACGGCCGCAAGTCACAGGAAGCGATCGACGGCCGGAACTGAGTGAAAACATAGTCGTGACCGCCTTCGATGCGCGCTTCGTCGAATCGCCTAGAACAACTCTTCGATCGGTTGACCTTCGTTCAGGATCGGTAGCGGCCGATTGGCCTGATCGTGGAACACGTGGCGATGGTCGACGCCGAGCACTCGATACATGGTTGAAAGCAGGCAACCCGGGGTCGCTGGCTTGGATGTCGGATACTCGGCCTTGTCGTTGGTCGTGCCAATCGCCTGGCCCATTCGCAGGCCGCCACCGGCATATAGCACCGACATCGCCTGTGGCCAGTGGTCGCGGCCCGCGCCGCCATTGATCCGCGGAGTGCGACCGAATTCCCCCATCGCCATGACCAACACATCGTTTTGCAGGCCACGGTCATAGAGGTCGGTGACGAGAGCGGTGACCGCCCGGTCGTACTTGGGCAGCAGGTTGTCCTTCAATTGCTTGAAGTTGTCGCCGTGAGTATCCCAGCCACCTCCCGCTTGAATGGCGACGAAAGTGACGCCAGCTTCGACCAGTCGGCGGGCGAGCAGGCAGCTTTGGCCCAGGTCGTTACGGCCATACTCGTCGCGCAGCTTGGCCGGTTCCGACTGGACATGGAACGCCTTCTGCGCCTTGTCGTTGGTGACCATCTCCATCGCGTCGCGATAGAACTTGTCGATGCCTACGATGTCCCCCTTGGTATCGATGTCGCGGCGGATGCCGTCAAGTCGACGCAGGAGATGCTCGCGGCGGTCGAGTCGGGCAAGATCTACCCGGCCGCTCAGCTTCAGATTGCGGACTTGGAAGCCATCCGAGTTGGGGTCGCTATCGGGCGAGAAGGGATTGTACGACGCGCCCAAGTAGGCCGCTTTGCCAAGTCCCAGCGGTCGCGGCAAGTTGACGTAAGCCGGCATGCCCGGCTCATTCGGGCCTTTCATCCGAGCGGCCACCGAGCCGATACACGGAAAAATGTTGTCGTTCACTTCGATGGTCGGCTGCCATCCGGTGAGCATCCACTGGGAGCCCATGCCGTGGCCAGCGTTCGTATGGCATCCCGAGCGGACGATCGCCAGTTTGTCCATGATTCGGGCTTGTAGCGGCAGGTGTTCGCCGACATCGACCCCGGCGACATTCGTGGCGATGGGCCGGAATTCGCCGCGGAATTCGGAGGGCGCGTCCGGCTTCAAATCGTACATGTCCAAGTGGCTTGGGCCGCCCGCCTGCCAAATGAGGATCACCGCTTTGCGGTTGTTCGGAGCGGCCCCCATCGCTCGCAGACGCAACAGATCGGGCAGGGTGAGTCCGCCAATGCCGACTCCGCCCACGCCCAGGCTGCCGATCCGCAGAAATCCCCGTCGGGTCAAGCCATCGCATGTGCGAGTGCCGCGTCCTTGAATCTCGATCATGGCGACAGATCCTCTAGTGGTTGAACATGAATTCGCGGGTATTCAGCAGTGTCCAGAGCAAATCCTGCCAAGCCGCCGCCCGATCTTTCGACTCGGCGGCGTATGGTAGGGCGGTTTCCAATTCGTCGGCGCGAGGAAACCGTCCCAACGCCGCCAAGTACAGATCATCGACGATTTCTCGATCGGACTTTTTGTCGGCGATCAAACGAGCGATCCGGCCATCACCGGCAGCGAGTTTGTTTTCGATTTCGTCCGAGTTGGCCAGGAGCAGGACCTGGGCGAGCGTCGCGCCGCTGGATCGTTCGCATTCGCAACTTGTCACTCGCCGGGGACGATCGAAGGTGTCGAGGAAATACGATCCGAAGCCTTCGTGCGGTAGGTCGATCGCGCGGGCTTGCGAACTGACGCCGTTGAACCGCGTCTTCACACCCGTGGCCTGATCGACGGCGTCGAGAAACACTTCCGCCACCAATCGTCGGCCGTAGTAACGAGCGAAGTTCTGCTTATCGTCGGCGTTGTCCGGAGTCGGCTCGGACGAAAGCTGGTAAACCCGGCTATTGAGTATCTCGCGGACCATGTGCTTCATGTCGAACTTGTGGGCGACAAAGTCCCGGGCGAGGGCGTCGAGCAGTTCCGGATTCGATGGCGGATTCGTCGCCCGCATGTCGTCGACTTCATGCATAAGGCCGCGGCCGAGAAAATGTCCCCACAGACGATTGACAAAGACGCGGGCGAAAAACGGGTTGTCCGGCTTCGCCATCCAGTCCACCAATCCATGACGGGGATCTTCATCAGGTCCGAACTTCGCCTCCGGACCATCAAGGTACTTGGGCTCCGGGGCTTTGCCCGTCAGCGGATTCCGCTCGCCTGTCGTCACCGTGGCGGACGCGAAATACGGCGGCGGCTGCCCAAATCCCTTTCGCCCCAGCCGAGTGAAGAAACCGGCAAGACCGAAGTAGTCGGCTTGCCCCCACCGCTCATAGGGATGGTGATGGCAGCGGGCGCACTGAAGTCGCAGGCCGAGAAACACTTGGGCCGTGTCGGCGGTCACTTGATGCAGTTGGTCATCGCGGCTTTGCCAATACCAATTAATGGCCGGCGCGTCTTGCCATTCGCCGGACGCGGCGACGATCCCGCGGACCATCTCGTCGTACGGGCGGTTGCGGGCAAGCATCTCCTTCAGCCAGTTGTGGAACGCGTACGCCGCTTGATCGGACCCCGCCAAATTCGAATTCCGCAGGATGGCCCCCCAGCGAAGCGCGAAGTACGAAGCGTAGTCGGGACTATCGAGTAACCGATCGATTGCGCGACGGCGCTTCTCCACTCCAGCCCCGTTCCCGTTGTCCGCGAGAAACTCACGCGCTTCCGCCACCGTCGGCAGTCGGCCGCACAGGTCGACCGTCACGCGGCGGAGAAAACTCGCGTCATTGGCGGGCGGCGACGGCAACAGGCCGAGTTGCTTCCATTTCCCGGCGGCTAGCTGGTCGATGTAATGGGTCGCCTCAAACCCAGGAATCGAAGACCGAGGTGGACCGTGGGGTAGGATCGCGCGAAAAACGCCCACTTCGCCTTGGAAGCGAGCCATGATCACCGCTTCGCCCTTGTCGTCACCCGCCCGCACGACACCGTCTTCACTGACGGCCGCCACAACATCCAAGTTGCTAGAGAATTGCGACTGCTCGGTGACATCCCGGCGACGGCCATCGCTGTATTCGGCGGTGACTTTCAAAGTCGCCGTGGCGCCTTTCGCCAACGTGGCTTGACGCGGTTCGACGCTCACACCCAGCAGTCGCGGCGCGGCGGGGTTCGCGGCGGGCGCACCCGACGCGATCCACGCAGCCAGCATGTCGTACGCGGCACTGCCCGGTTCCATCCGCCGTCCGCCACCATGAGGCGTCTGGCCTGTCGCCTTGGTCAACAGCAAGCTTTGCCCTGGAGCGGCTAGCGACAACCGCCGTCCGCGGGCTTGCCGCACGATCGCCTCGTGGTCGAATTGCGGGTCAAATCCAAACAGCGACAACTTGAAACCATTCTGGCCGCTCGCCTTGCCATGGCAGCCACCCGCATTGCAACCATGACGGCTCAGAAGCGGCACGATGTCCTGCCCAAAATCGATCTCGCTCGCGTCATCCCGCGAGCCGCTTGTAGCCAACGCCACAGCAGGTTCAGCGGAAATCGCACGACTCACCGAAGTGGCGAAGGCGAAGGCGAAGGCGAAACTGGCGATCGCAAAACCCGCGACAGCAAGCCTAGCGACGGCGGCACCGAGTCGTCGGGCGAACGGTAACGCTCGGGTAGCCATAAAAAACTCGCAGGTGGGCAGAATCGGATTAAGGCGGGGATTTCCAATCGTAGCCAACCTACAGCCGTGCGGCAACAGTTTCGCCAGCCGCGGCAAAAGCCAATCCGCCCGAGCGCCAACGCCGGGTGAAAAGCCAAGCCACGGTCGCGTAGGAGTGGATTTTTGAAAAGATGGGAATTCGTCGTCGAAGGCGGTGATACGTAGGGAAGAACAGAGCGAATGTTGGATCGCAACGCGTCAGGGCGGTCGCTTCGCGCGACAACGGGGGACTTCATCGATTAGGTTGGCGATTGAAGGCGGATTTCGTTAATCGGTTCGGTAAGTGCTCCTGGGGGGGCGGCGGATTGTCCATCCTCCCCCCCTACAGACCAGTGGTTTTTTGCCAACGAAGAGAATCGAACGCCAATCCCCACTTGTGGTGCAATGGGAATTGCATCACCCCTTGTGGAATGAGTCGTCAAGTTAGATGGTATGACGAACCGAAGAGACGAATCGGAGGATTCAGGAGT
>JBJTOW010000086.1:0-5145 GCA_046074805.1 Planctomycetota bacterium
CATGAGCCGGGCGACATCATCCGGCCGGTGAGCGACCAGACGTCGCGACTCTTGAGCGTCGTTTCGTTCGACGTGTTCGACGATCAAGCTGGACCGGTCGCGGCTGAAGCGATTCCCACCGGCTGGACGAGCGCCTTCTTGGCGACCGCCGACCACCTTTACGTGTTCGAAAGTGACTATTCGTCGATGTCGGACGGAACGATGACCGACATCCTGCAGTTCACTTGGAACACGGCGACGGGCGAAATTCGGGCCACGGCGTCGGGCACGGTGCCCGGTACGACGCTGAATCAATTCTCCGCCGACGAGTACGAAGGCCGCCTGCGTGTCGCCACGAACAGCTCGAAGTTTGTCGACCAAACCTGGACGGCCGAAAACGGCGTCTACGTGCTGGAAAACCGGGGGTCGGAACTGGCGATCGTCGGGGCAGTCACGGGTATCGCTCCGGGCGAAAACATCCACTCGGTGCGGTTCGCGGGCGATCGCGGGTTCGTGGTCACCTTCCGGCAAGTCGATCCGTTCTACACGCTCGACCTAAGCGATCCCACGGCGCCGAAGGTTGTGGGGGAACTCAAGATCCCCGGCTATTCCAGCTACCTGCAAGTGCTCGACGAAACCCACGTCGTTGGCATCGGTCGCGTGGACCTCGGCGACTGGCAGTGGCGAGTGCAGGTGTCGGTCTTCGACATCAGCGACTTCGCGGACCCGCGGCGGATCGGGTTGTACACATTCGATGAGACGGTGACCGGTTCACCAGCCGAATGGGAGCATCTTGCGTTTCTGTGGGTGCCGTCGCTCAAACTGCTCGCTTTCCCCATCAACGCTAGCCGCTACACGCCTCCCACGGGCGAACTGCCGCTCGAAGCGCCGATCGTGCTCGAGGATGGTTTGAGCATCGACGGTTCACTGGGAGGCGGCGACGCGAACGATGCGCTCATCGCCGACGGCGAGGATAACGGCGAGGATGGCGGATCGGCTGGCGATGGTTCAGCGGACGACAGCGGATCCATGGACGACGGCTTGATTGACTACAGCTGGCTCCGAATGGAAAAGGGCGAGCCGATGATGGTCACGACGACCTCGATGCCGTATTCGTCATGGTACGGCGATTTCGAGGATCTGTCGGGATTGGCGTTCCTGCGAGTGGACTTCGACGCGACGGACGAGGCGGCAGGGTTGGTTTTTGAGGGGATCGTGCGGCAGTCCGGCACAGTACGCAGCGTGTGGATCGGCGACCACCTGTACGCGGTCGCGTCGAGCGGAATTCTGGCGGTGGATGCGACTGCGGGACATGAATTGGTCGGCAGTCTGGACTTTGGTCCAGAGCCCGGAGCGAACAACGTTCCGATGGTTTTCCCGGCGGTTTATTGGCGGGGCATGGAACCGCTGATGGCTAGCGCCGGCCAGTCGGTCGAGGCGGCGGCGGAAACGGCGTACGTCGATCCCGTGACCAGTCCGTCTCCGTGGGACGACACCACGTTAGCCGATGTCCTGAAGGCCGCCATGACGGCGATCTCGGAACAATTAGCGACATCCGTCGATAGCATTCGCCTTGTCACCGCCGAGTGCTCGGGGATGGATGGCGCGACGGACGAGCGGCTGTACGACATGGTTTTTTCCGTGAACGGCCAGCGGCATCATGTGCATGCGACCGTCGCCCTCGACGGTTCGATCGCGATCGAACAGGTCACGTCGGACTACCAGTTCTCCACACAGTCAACGACGAACGAGTGGCACAACGAAGCCGAACCATGCGACATCGATGGCGATGGCATGGTGGCCCCAATCGACGCCTTGAACGTGATCAACGAACTGAACCGCAAAGGCTCGTACCGACTCGGCGGCGACCGGCCGCTTCGGTCGATCGCGTCGCGCTCGATCGGTCGGCGATCCGCGTTCGAACCAGTGCGGGTTCGCTTCGATTCCAGCGGCGACAGCTTGCTGGCCCCAATCGATGCGTTGATCGTCATCAATCGCTTGAATTCCCAGCATCCTGCCAGCGGTGAAGGATCCAACACTAGCGGCGGCAGCGGCGAGGGCGAAGCTGTAACTGATTTGGGTTCCCGATTCGTGGTGGATTCCGGGGCCGGGGCGAGTTCCGATTCGCGGTTGAGTTTGGGAACAGGCCCGTGGGGCAGCGATGCGGCCGCGACGTGGCGGATCGACTCCACGGTGCGGACGGCGACAAACAGTGCATCCATGTTCGGCACGGCTGCGGCCCAATCCGCGTTTCAGAATGCCACCGTGCAAGCGGCCTCGGTCCGCGATGCGCTGTTGGCGGATTGGGATGCGTCGAGCGACTCCAGCGAATGCCTGGGAGCATTGGGCGACGAGAGTGGCTTCGCCTCGGTCGACGCGAATGCCGCCGTAGCCGGTGTCGACTCTGTTTTCCTGGGAATGTGATTCGCTCTCACATGGCCGAAACGGTCAAGCGGTTGATTATCACTTCGGAGGTGCCTGCCGAGCAGCGGCGGGCGGACCGTGTCGTACAGTCGCTGACAGGCGCTTCGCGGCGACGGACGCAAGGTCTGTTCGACCAACAGTGTGTTCGCCGCAACGGCGCCGTCTGCGCCGAACCTTGGCGATGGCTGGACGATGCCGATGTGATCGAGGTGCGTTACGAGGAAACGCAGCGATACGCGGCGGTGAAACGGCCGCCGAAACATCTCGGCTTCGAAGTTTTGTTCGAGGACGAGCATCTGATTGTCGTCGTGAAGCCGGCAGCCTGGCTTACCGTGCCATCGCCCAAACGGGAAACAAATACGCTCGTGCAGCGGGTCGCCGAATATCTGACGAAGCGAAATCGCGGGCGGCGGGTCTGGACTTGGGCCGTCCAGCGGCTCGACCGTGGCGTTTCCGGCGTATTGGTCCTTGGCCGGGAAGAGGCGGCCGCTAACGCGTTGCGGCAACAATTCGCCGCACATGAGCCGCGGCGGCGGTACGTCGCGATCGTCGCGGGGCGACTGGCGACCGACCGTGGCGAGTTTCGCTCGCGACTGGCCTCCGGCGACGATTTGCGGCAACGTTCGGTCGGCGAAAACCAGGAGGGCCAGTGGGCGGTAACGCGCTACGAGGTCGCGCGGCGACTGCCCGACTCGACGCTGGTCTTCGTCGAACTGGAGACCGGACGGCGCAACCAAATCCGCGTTCATTTCGCCGAGGCTGGCCATCCCATCCTGGGCGATAAACTTTATGCGCCGCAAGCCGCGAAACATCCGCGGTGGCCGCACGACCGCTTAGCGCTCCATGCGCAGCAATTGGGGTTTACCCACCCGCTAACGGGACAGACATTAGAGTTCCAAACGCCATTGCCCGATGAGTTTGAGGAATTTTTGGAGGGAACGGGCGAACCGACGGCCCATCTGACCGATAGTACGAACGAGTAGCGCGATTATGTCGCGCCAGCAAGGAAAGGAACGGGCCCATGAGTGAATCGGTCAGGATCGCGGGCGTACAGATGAACGTCGCCTTCGCAGACCCGGAAACGAATCTCCAGCGCATGGAAGCCGCGATGGCGGAAGCCCGCCAAGCCGGGGCCCACTTGGCGATTTTTCCCGAATGCGCCCTGGCTGGCTACTGCTTCGAAAGCTTGGACGAGTGCCGACCTTATGCCGAACCGGTGCCAGGGCCCGCCACTCAGCGAATGGCGGCGACCGCCAAACGGCTCGGAATGTATGCCGTTTTTGGGCTATTGGAGTCGGATGGAGACCGGATCTTCAACGCCTGTTGCTTGGTCGGCCCAAACGGGGTGGTCGGCAACTACCGCAAAGTCCATCTGCCCTATTTAGGCATTGACCGATTCACGACGCCGGGCGACCGCGGATTCGCAGTCCACGATGCGGGCGGCCTGAAGGTGGGGATGAACATCTGCTATGACGGCGCGTTTCCCGAGGCCGCGCGGGTAATGGCCTTGGAAGGCGCCGATGTGATCGTTCTGCCGACAAACTGGCCGCCTGGTGCCGAATGCACGGCGGAATGCGTCATCGCGGCCCGGGCGTTGGAAAACGCCGTGTACTACGCGGCGGTCAATCGCGTGGGCGTCGAACGCGGTTTTCCGTTCATCGGCAAAAGCAAAGTATGCGATCCGAGCGGCCATGTCATCGCGTCGGCGGAACCGCCGACCGAGGCGATTTTCTACGCCGACCTGGATCTCCAGCGGGCCCGCAACAAGCACATTATTCGCGTTCCGGGCAAACATGAGATCAACCGATTCGCCGATCGCCACCCCGAGTTTTACGGCCGGGTGCTGGCGCCGGTGGCCGTCAGGAGGCCGCCAATCGGCGGCGGTGGCGAACTGTAGTTTTTTTTCGCGGGCTGGCGCGTTCCGTAGCGGCGGCAAGGTCGGCGCGGCGCAGACCCCCTAGGCCATGGAAATTGCCAGCGTTTCGTTGACTTGTCGAATTTTGCGTAACTATACTTCCTTGGGTTACGGATACCCTTTAACACCACACGACACGAAGCGGACTCGTCGAAGGGCTTGGGATTATGACGCTGCTTGGCAAGATCCTCACGGTGCTGATTTTCATCATGAGCATCGTGTTCATGTCGCTCTCGCTCATGGTGTTCGCGACGCACAAGAACTGGAAGCTGGTGGTCAGCAACACCACCCCGGGTCAAACCCAGGGGCTCGTCCAGCAGTTGCAGGCGAAGACTTCCGAGGTCGAGAACCTCAACAACCAGCTGGGCCGCCTGAAGGACCAGTACGCCGCCGAACAAGTCGCTCGGTCGTACGCTCTCTCGGCCCTCTCGACGAAGCTCACGCAACTAGAACAGCAGCTCCAGCAACGCGAGACGGAGCTCACGAATCTACAAGGCGCGCACACCGAGCAAACGGCGGCTCTGCAGACTTTGGAAACGAACAACAATCGGCTGTTGGAAGAAGTCGCCAAGTTGCGAGACAGCGTACGCGTCGCTCAGAACGACCGCGATTCGCAGTTTCTCAAGGTGGTCGAGCTGACCGACCAACTGAATTCCGCGATCGGCGTGGAACGGTCGCTTAAGGAGAAGCGCGAGCAGCTTGTCGAGCAGGTCGCGCAGATGAAGCGGGTAATGGACGCGAACGGTTTGACGATCAACGTCGACACGGACGCGATCCCGCCGAAGATCGATGGCGTGGTGTTGGCGATCGGCGGCAAGGACTTGCTG
>JBJTOW010000087.1:0-5187 GCA_046074805.1 Planctomycetota bacterium
CGCCGGGCGGTGGCGACGATGGAGGCGAGTCGATTGAGATGGCCTGGCGGTGTCGAGGTCCCGGCTCCGTTGTTCCAGAACCGCGCGATGGCGGTTTGGTTCGCGGACCGGGTTGTGCTGTTGACTGAGCCGATCGCCTTCACTTCATTGAAGGCGCTGGCGTATTCCTGGCTGCTCATCGCCGGCACTTTGTTGGGTGTGAACTGCGATGTGCTGGTCATGGCGAACGGACGGAGGTTGGCCCACTGCGGGAGCAACGCGGAGGCGAAGCCAGATGGGGTCGGCTGCCAATGGCCAGGCTCGGACGTAGGCTGATAGGTTGACGGCATATTCCAGCCGTCGTCCGCGCGAGCGGCCAAGATGGCGTCGGCGGCTTGAATACCAAGCGCGACGCCCGCCGTTTCATCAGGTCCGTCGGGAACGGCCGCCAAGCTGGACGCCAGCAGCGTGTTGAACGCCGCGGATTGTGAGGGAAAGAGCGCCGACAAAGCGCGATGAGCGGCGCTGGCGGCGGCTGCGTCGCGGCTGGTTGTTGGCGAAGCCAACAATCGTGTTTGGTAGGGTGCGTAGGTGCGGTCGATCGCGTTCACGGCATCGTAGACGGCGATGTGGGCGATCGCCAGATTCCGCGAAACCATGGGCGGCGGGGTGCGTTCGCTGCGAATCGCGGCGAGCGCGGCCTCGTTCCAGTCGAGCACCACGTTGGCCGCCATCAATTGACGCGATTCCAGCCGTTCGCAACCCCTGGCCAGCGGTCGCGCGGCGCGACTCGCGAGTTTCTTACGAATGGTGAGTTTGGAATGCGTGGCCATCGCCGTTCCCTCCGTAGGTACCGCTTAGGACGGACCAGCCTCGTGCCGGTCTCATTGGCAGTCAGATCGGAAGAACAGCGCGACTCTTTCACGCTGGCTAGTGGCGAATCGCGAAAAACGCGGGCCTTTGCCGCGAAGGCGCGATTGGCACCGATTATTCGGCCCGGTCGCTCCTCCGTTGCCGAAACAGCGTTACGGAGACGCCCCACCATCGGCGCTTCGATTCAAACTCGAGGACGCGTCTTCGGCCTGCGGTTTGAAAATCACGATCGCCAGGGGAGGTAGCGTGACCGCCAACGACCAGGGGCGGCCGTGAGCCGGTATGCTGGCGGCTGGAACGGCGGTGGCATTGCCCGCATTGCTGCCGCCGTAGTAGGTCGAATCGCTGTTGAAGAGCTCGCGGTAGAGGCCGGGGCGGGGCACGCCCACGACAAACCGCTGCCGCACAACGGGCGTGAAATTGGCGACCACCACCAGGAAGTCATTGGCGTCGGCGCCGCGGCGGTTGAAGCTGAGCGTGCTCTCCGCGCGATTTTCGCAATCGATCCACTCGAAACCGGCCGGCTCATGGTCCAGTTCGTGCAAGGCGCGTTCCTGGGAATGGAGCGAGTTGAGGTCGGCGATCATTCGCTGCAAGCCACGATGGCTATCCCATTGCAGCAAATCCCACTGAAGGTCGGCGTCGCTGTTCCATTCGTTCCATTGGCCGAGCTCTCCGCCCATGAAGAGTAGTTTCTTGCCGGGATGCGTCCACATGTGAGCGAACAGCAACCGCAAGTTGGCGAACTTTTGCCAGAGATCGCCCGGCATTTGGCCCAGCAAGCTGCGTTTGCCGTGAACCACTTCGTCGTGCGATAGTGGCAGGACGAAGTTCTCGCTGTAGGCGTACATCAAACCGAAAGTCAGTTGGTTTTGGTGGTGGCGTCGATGGATGGGGTCGAGCCGCATGTAGCGCAACGTATCGTTCATCCATCCCATGTTCCATTTGAAACTGAACCCCAAGCCGCCGCTTTCGACGGAATGGGAGACTCCCGGCCAAGCCGTCGATTCCTCGGCGATGGTCAATACGCCGGGGAACCGCGAGTGGGATTCGCGATTGACCTCCCGGATCATCGTGATCGCGTCCAGGTTCTCCCGGCCACCGCGTTCGTTGGGGAGCCATTCGCCCTCTTTCCGGCTGTAGTCCAGGTAGAGCATCGACGCGACGGCGTCGACCCGCAGGCCGTCGATGTGCTATTTGTCGAACCAGAACAGGGCGTTGGACACCAGGAAATTCCGGACTTCGTTCCGACCGTAGTTGAAGATCAGCGTGCCCCAATCCGGATGCTCGCCGCGTCGCGGATCGTCGTGCTCGTAGAGCGCGGTGCCGTCGAAGCGGCGGAGTCCGTGGCCGTCTTTGGGGAAGTGGGCTGGCACCCAATCGAGGATCACGCCGATCCCATGGCGATGGCAGTAATCGACAAAGTACATAAAGTCCTCGGGCGTGCCGTAGCGGCTGGTGGCGGCGAAGTAGCCCACCGTTTGATAGCCCCAACTGCCCGAATAGGGATGTTCGCTGATCGGCAGCAGTTCCACGTGGGTGAAACCGAGGCGGCGGCAGTAGTCGACCAGTCGCGGGGCCAACTCTCGATAATTCAACCAACCGTTAAGCCGGTCGGTTTGCCGTCGCCAACTGCCTAGATGGACTTCGTAGATCGAAAGCGGGTTCTTTCGCGCGTCGCCGACGCGACGCCGCTCGAGCCACTCGCCGTCGCTCCAAGCGAACCGGTTCAGGTCGGCGACGATGGAAGCGGTGCGGGGCGGGAGTTCGGCGGCGAAACCGAAAGGGTCGCTTTTGTCGACGACGTCGCCCGACGCCGCGCGGACGCGGAACTTGTATTTCTCGCCCGCTGCGAGGCCGGGAACGAACAGTTCCCAGACGCCGGGCGCTGTCCGCTGTTGCATCAGGTGGCAGCGTCCATCCCAGCGATTGAAATCGCCCACGACCGCGACACTGGCGGCATTTGGCGCCCAGACGGCGAAGTTGACGCCGCTCACGCCCTGGACTTGCCGGAGCTGTGCGCCGAGTCGGTTGTAGGCTTCCCAGTGGCGGCCTTCGCCCAGCAAGTGGGTGTCCAGGTCGCTCAATGAACTCGGAAAGGCGTAGGGATCGCGTTGCAAGGAAGCCTCGCTGGGGTCGTCCGCCACTCGGAGCAGGTACCCGGCTCCCGAGGCGTTTTCCAGCCACGGGCAAACGGCCTCGAAGAGACCCGCCGGGTGAATCCGGCGCATCGGGCGGCTCGATCGGTCCCTGGGGTCGACCAGCCACGCTTGCCGAGACTGCGGCAGGAAGGCGCGGACCGACCACGTCATCTCGCCGTCCGTCCGCACTCGCTGCGGTCCCAGCAATTCGAATGGCCGTGGATGACGGCCGTCCAACAACGCGGACACATTTTCCAAATCGATCGCCGTGCGCATCGTGCGGGACTCCCAGGGGACACGGTCGTTCCGCCGACGACCCGGGCTACGTTCAACGGATGTCTTAACGCAACGGCCCGTAATCCGCCAGCCACTCCGTATTGATCTGGACGCGACGGCCCGCTTGTGGCAAATTTTGCCGCCAAGTCGGAAAATTTTTCTGCTCGAAACGGGCAGATGGCGACATCGGAGTGGCGTCGCCTGCGGCCAATCAGGGGTTTTCGGAAAAACGGCTCAAGTCGACCGCTAGGTTACGCAGGTTTTGGCGCGCGATTCGCTACGTAACTTCGAGACGGTTGGAACACGGCCGGAGGCGGCGCCAAGCGGCCACCGACGGCGGATGGATTCGGTTCACGGAAACGGCCGGCAGGATGCCGACGTGGGAGATCTTGGGATGGATGCCAACGCGCACGCGGGAATTTTTTGGCTGATCGTGGCGGTGGTGATTCTCGGGGCGGTCAGCACGGTGATGGCCCGGAGTTGCTTGACTTCGCCGGCGCAGTGTCTGGGCCGGCTCTTTTTCTTCGCTTGCCTCTTGTTGGCCGGTGTCGGCACCGTGTTGGCGATGTTGGCGGGCAGCCCCCTGTGGGTCGCGGGCGGCGCAGTGCTCGCCTTGATGGCGATTGGCGCGACGTGGGAGCCGACACGGGGGCGCGAAGCGGCCGCTTGGTAAGATTTCGCGCGTCAAACTCTTCCCCGCTTTTCTTCTTGCCGCGTTAATCTGTAACGCGCCGTTACGTCCTCGCGCCGCGCCACCGCGACCGTTGGCAAAATCGAAAAAAACCTGCCACGCGTTACGAACGTCAACCGAAATTTACTTGCGGGCAGACGGTTGGACAGTCGAGTCGCATCGGGTCATGCCGTGAAACACGGGCGGTGGCGAGAGCCCATGCCGCCACCGCTTCACGGCTGACGCCGCGATTCACGATCCAGCCTTGCAGGAGTTTCCCGCCGGGGTTTCGTCTCCGGCTTGAAAGGATGCCCGCCGGCTCCTGCTTCCCCTTTGGCAGTTCCGCGAAGTTCCCGCCCGTTCCCGCTGGCGGCGACACGCGATAGCTGACAGCGGGTGAATCCGGTTGGTTCGAGGAAGTGCGAATATCTCAGGAGGGGACCCATGCGGAAATATTTTTTGAGCCTCGCGATTGGTCTCGCGACGGTCTCGCCATCGTGGGCGCAGGCCGACGACGAGCAGATCGCGCAGGAGATCATTGACAAGCTTCAGAGCAAGAAAGACGCAGGCGAGTTGAAGGGATTCAACATCGACCTGGAAGTCGATAGCGGAACGGTGTGGCTGTCCGGCACGGTCGCCAACCCCGAGCAGCAGAAGACGGCGATCGAGATCGCCCGCCGCGTGTCCGGCGTCGAAAAGGTCGTCAATCGCTTGAAGGTGCAAGGCGCCACGCCTGCGGCTAAAGCGGCTGTGGCGACCGAAACGCCGGTCGCGGCCGCCGAGGCCACGACGCAACCGACCAAGGCCGCGACCGCCGCCAAGCCCGCGCCGCGACCGTCGCTGCTGGGCAGCATGTTCGCCAAGCCCGTGCAATCCACCGCCAGCGAAACGGCTGGCGCCGCGACTGCCGAACCCGTCGCATCCGAACCTGTGGCCGCCGACGGCAAGAGCGATGACCAACTGGTGCAGGATATCCTGGCACGGTTGAAGGCTCTTAAGCAATCCGGCCAGCTGAAGGGCTTCCGGATGGACGTGCAAGCGGAAGATGGCCAAGTGTGGCTCTCGGGCGACGTGAGCAATCCGACTCAGCACAAGTTGGTGATCGAGACTGTGCGCCGCGTGCCCGGTGTGAAGCAGGTCGTCAACGATCTAAAAATTCGCACCGCCTCGGCGCCTGCCGTTCCAGCCTCAATGGTTGGCACGGGCGTCAGCATGGTAGGCGGAACAGGCCCGGTGGCTGGCGAACCG
>JBJTOW010000088.1:0-5589 GCA_046074805.1 Planctomycetota bacterium
CGGCGGCCCCTTGCGTTCCCATTGACCATGGAAATTCCCCCCACCAGGCCCGCAGGCCCGGACGACGACGACCGTTGTGATAAGAATACAATGACGAAAAGTCAGACAAGTTAAGCGGTAGCATAACGGCAGATATCGGAACACGGCAACCACTTAGCGGGTGGAACTTGCCCGTTAGGTTGTTCAACCGATTAAAGCGTTGGGCTGCGGAGCCGTTCGGAACTTCTCGAGCCGTGCGATGAACATCGATCCCAATCCGTACGCAGCCCCACCGATTGCGGCATTCCTGAGCCGCGATGAGGCCGGTAAGGACCTGCCGTTTGTGGTCCGGGCCGTGGAATCGAGCTTATTGCGTCGGCGATTCGTTCTCGCCCGCAACGGTCGCGAGTGGCTGTTGGAATATAGCGGTCGAGGACTTCGCGACACGATCCGCGTAGACGGCCAACCGGTGGTGCGAAAAATGGCCTGGGTCTGGTTCGTTCCGAACTTCCAGTTCTCGCTCGACGGTCTTCCCGCCACGATCGAGGTTCAGATCTCACCTCTGCTCGCCGTGCGCCGCTTCGAACTGCGGATTAACGGTCATGTGGTCTACGACGAGACCGGCACCTGAAGCACAGGGCTTCATGTTTTCGCCGCTTTTCGGATCCTCGCGTTCGCTGCTTGAAGTTGTGCCGTTCAGGTTATATGGGGGACTTCCGAGTCCGTCGCAGCGGTAGTAAGCGGCCCGCATCGCCTCATCGACGGAATCCCCTGTCCATCGCCGAAGTGCTCGCGACGGACTGGGAATTCCGTCGTACAACAGACAAAAGTGCAACTTCCGAACCTGCGTCTCGGCTAAAGCAAGCTGGCGTCCGACTCGTGTACGGTTAAGAAAAAGAATCTCGCTTCAAGGGCGGCGACTGGCTTCCTGAACCGTAAGTTGCCCGTCGCTATTGGTATCCAGGCGTTGAAAAAGCGCCCGCTCGCCCGGAAACTCGCGTTGGCTGATTTGGCCGTCGCCATTCGAGTCCAGGCTATCGAACCAATCGGGCACCGGCCCCCCTGCGGTTGGTGATCCTGGAGGAACGCTTCCTTCTCCACTGGCTGTCGGCGATGACTCGCGAGGTAGGTTGAACGGCATGGTGCGAGTCGGCGGTGGACCAACCGCGCCGGCCGGTGTGGGACCGCGCGCGACCGCCAGCCAAATCAACTCGGGCAATTCATCCTGAGCGATGTCTCCAGAGCCATCGCGATCCAGTTCCAACAGACGCGTTCCGAGCGTTTCCATTTCCTGTCCAAGCAACTGGCCGTCGCCATCCGCGTCTGCGACCGTCCAGAGCGCGTCAGGCGGAAAGCTGGCGACCACGCGAACTTGAGCCGCTTCATTGACGCCCGCAGCACCGCCAACCGGGAAGATGATCATCCGTGCGTTCTGCAACGGCATTTGCCAGTGGTCGCTCAGACGCTCGGGAACAACTTCGCGAGCGGGCTGCGCTTCGCGAGCGGGCTCAACCGTATTAGCGGACTCGGCTTCGCCGTTCCAATTTGAAAGCTCGATGACCGACGGTCCCGACGTCATGGACGATGGCGGCTGCGAGGCGGGATCGTTCGAGTCCCGCCAGTCGATCGACCAGATGGCGGTGGGCGGCAGTTCGGCGAGCGTCTCCAGTTCTCGGCGAGCGAGTCGACGGTTGCCATCGCGGTCGAGCGCCGCGAACAACGAAGGGCGGGTGGGAAAACAACCTTCCGCCAGCGGACCACCGCCGCTGTACACGGTCTGTAAAGCGGCCATCACGCCACTCCAATCCGTGCGCGAGGAGATTTCCCAAGCGACGGCAGGCGACAGCGAACGACGGAGCGCTGGCATGGCCCTTCCCGCCGTTTCCACGCGACTGGCCATCACCTCGGCCCGCGTCAGCCGTTCGTCATCGTCCGCATCCAGTTGCCTTAACCGAGCCGCCGCAAGCCGGCTCTCGTCAGCGTCGAGCCGATGGTTTTCGTCGCTATCGAGCACCTTGAAGAGCGGTGATTGCTCGCGATTCCATTCGCGGTCGTCGTCACGATTCAACACAGCGAACGGCCGGCCGCGAACGGTTGTTTGCCGAAACACCCGCGGCCACTCGTTGTCGTCCACTTCTCGGTTGCCATTCATATCGTAGTTGCGGAGGAACTCAACGCGTTCGCGGTCGCTATTGAGCTGCGCGTCGGCGAGAAAGGTCGTTCGCAGGGCGTCGTTGGCCAGCAATTCATCCCAGGTGACTCGACCATCGCCATCACTGTCGGCCTCACGGCGGTAGCGGGCCAGTCGTTCCGCATGGCGAGCTTCCAACGGTTGACCATTGATCTTCAACATGAACTCGAAAAGCAACGGGCCGCCCGGCACGAGCAACAAAACTCGATAACCTCTCGCCGTGGCGGGAGGACTGGCGGTTGGCGGCTCGGCGGTGTTTCCTGACGGAGTGTCGTTGTTGGCCGCGACATCATTTTTTAATGACATGGCGGCGGGGCTGGGCGAAAAGGTCTCGCGGGGCGCTACGGCTGCGGCCGGGAGCCGTTCCACGGCGGCGGGAGACGCTGTCGCGGCCGTCGTGGCTGGCGACGAACCACTCCCAACGGTTGACGCATCTGGGCGGCAGCCGACCAGCCAACCGACAATCAACAGGTTGCCGATCGCCACACTGGCGAACCCCACACTGGAGAACGCCGCTGCACAACGAGCGAGACTGCCGAGAATACGGGTCATGGGAATGCGAAGGAGATAGATCCGAAGTGCGTCGCCGCTCCCGGTTCGACGCCGCCAAGTTAAAGCGACGCGGCCACGTTTGGCGTCGCCGTTCATGGCTATCGATGTCGACTTCGCCTTATGTTAGGAGTTTGGCCCGCGTTATTCGATGGCGGAGAGCGGAGAGTTGGAGAAATCCTGGATCGCCGCCGATCGGGAGCGCGCCGGAACGCAGCTCGGTTACAATCCGCCCCGCCGGGCGATGGCGAAGGCGCTCCACCGCGAAACGACCTCTTCATGGGCCGCAGCGTGGTGGGATCAATCGTGACGATGGAAACCAGTCAGGAGAAACTCGAATGCGTGCGGGAATTTGGACGGTCGTAGCCGCGTTGCTGGTCGGTTTTCAAGTCGCGAAGCCCGACCCGGTCGCCCCGGACTTCAACACGCCACGGCCGATTCCGGCAGTCGACAGTGTTTTCATCGAGGACCTAACCTGGATGGAGGTCCGCGACGCGATGCGGTCGGGCAAAGACACCGTGATTGTGGCCACAGGCGGCATCGAGCAGAACGGGCCGTATTTGGCGGCCAACAAACACAACGTGGTGCTGCGCGGCACCATGGACGCGCTGGCCCGCAAACTGGGCAACGCTTTGGTAGCGCCGATTGTCGGTTTTGTTCCAGAGGGTGAAATCGCGCCACCTGGACTCCACATGAAATATCCGTCGACCGTTAGCCTGCGCGAAGACACCTATCGAGCGCTGCTAACCGACATCTGCGATTGCTACCGAACGCACGGTTTCCGCACGATCGTGCTGCTGGGTGACAGCGGCGGCAATCAGCCGGGCATGAAAGATGTCGCCGAACGTCTCGCGGCCAACTGGGGTAAGCAGGGACCGCGAATCGTTTACATCCCCGAGTACTACAACTACGACAAAGTGAAAACGTGGCTCGAATCCCAGGGGATCAAGCAGGGCGACGACGGCCTTCATGACGACTTCGCGATTACGGCGATCATGGCTACGGTCGACCCCCAAAGCATCCGCCGCGAACAACGGGTCGCAGCCCGCAAGTTCTCGATCAACGGAATCGAATTGGAACCTTTCGACAAAACGGTCGCCTGGGGACGGAAAATCATCGACTACCGTGTCGACGCGACGATCGCCGCCCTCAAGGCTAAACTCGCGGAAAACCCGTAGCCATGGAATACCTGGAAGTATCGACTCAGTGGCGGATACCGCTCGACGAGATCCAGTTCGAGTATGCGCGCAGTTCAGGACCGGGCGGCCAAAACGTCAACAAGGTGAGTTCGAAGGCCACGCTGCGGTGGAACATCGAACAAGCGACATCATTCCCCGAGGGGGCACGTGAGCGGCTGGCCGCCCAGTTCGGGTCGCGGATCACGACGGGCGGCGAATTCCTGGTGACTAACCAGGAATATCGCGACCAGGAACGCAACCGCCAGGCATGTCTCGAACGGCTTGTGGAAATCCTGCGTTCCATCGAGCGTCCACCACGCAAGCGGAAAGCGACGCGACCCTCCCGAGGATCCAAGGAACGACGGCTGGCTGGCAAGCGTTTGCGGTCGCAAACCAAGGAGCAACGCCGCGGCCCAGGCTCGGACAGTTAGCGGCGATGCGAATCCGAAACGGCCTCTACCCCTACGTGGCGTCAAGCCACTCGTAGGCGAATTGGTCGCCGCGCGACGGCGCTGGTATAATTCCCCAGTGCAGGTTTCGGAGCGGTTGGTCGGAGAAAGATCGAGGCATGGGACGGAAACTCTCGCGGAAAGCGAACATCGACGGCATCCTCAAAGGCTGGCCCTATGAGCCGCAGGGCGTCAGTGTGCGGTTGGCGATCGGCCGGGATGGTCGGGAAGTGCTGCAGATGCGAGTCGACCTCGGCCTCCTCCAGTTGGAAACGACAGGCCGGCCCGATGGAATCCGACCGGAAGGTTTCGCGACCTATCTCGACTACCTTGCCGATTGCAAACTCGTCGATCCCACGATGACGATGACCGAAGATCAATGCTCGGAGGCGGATCGAGAATTCGTGCAGTTTTACCATCGCCGCGTCTGCTGGCTCGCGCTGCGGCGGTTCAGCGCCGCGGTTCGGGACGCCGATCATACGCTCGGCTTGATGGATTTCTGCCGTGACCATTCGCCAGACGAGCAGTGGACGGTTTCGCACGAACAGTATCGGCCGTTCGTCGTATTCCATCGCACCCAGGCCGAGGCGCTGGCGGTCTTGGAGCACGGCGGTCCCGAGGCGGCGGTGGAAGCGATCAACGATGGCCTCGACACCTTGAAGCGTCTGTTCCGCAAGTACGACGCCGAGGACCATTACGACGACGATGAACTGGTCAAACGGTTGATCGAATCCCGGGAAGCGTTGCGGCAACAACATGATGTCGGTCGAACGCTCCAAGAACGGCTTTCGGACGCTATCGCATCCGAGCAGTACGAGTTGGCCGCGCAGCTGCGGGATGAACTAGCGAAGCGGAAGACGAACCACTAAGACGCCCATGCCGCTGACGCGAAAACAATATCAAGTCCCCGCCGACTCGCCCGTTGTCGGAGGTCGAGTGGATCGCGTGATCCAATCGTTAAGCGGCCTGTCCCGCGCTCAGATCGTTGGGCTCTTCGATCACGGTTGCGTAACGGTGAACGGAGCTCCGTGCGACTCGCCAGGCCAACCCGTCGCCGTCGGCGATCTCGTCGAGTTGGCCTACTATCCCGGCCAGCGTTACCATGCCGCGCCGAAAGGGAAACGGCCTCCAGGCTTCGGGATCATCTACGAAGACCGTCAGTTGATTGTGGTCGACAAGCCCGCTTCGATGCTGACGGTTCCGGCCCATCCGGGCGAGTCGTTCACTTTGGTCGATCGGCTTT
>JBJTOW010000089.1:0-3054 GCA_046074805.1 Planctomycetota bacterium
CTATATTTGCTCGTTTCACGGTTCGAGTTCGCGCCAGCGTAGCTCAACTGGCAGAGCAGCTGATTTGTAATCAGCAGGTTATGGGTTCAAGTCCCTTCGCTGGCTCTGCGGTGGTTCACAGTGCGGAGGGTTTCCCGAGCGGCCAAAGGGGTCAGACTGTAAATCTGATGGCTTACGCCTTCGTAGGTTCGAATCCTACACCCTCCACTGCTTTGAGCCGCATAGTCGGCCGAAGATTGCGGTGGAAGAAAAAATACACCGGGTTTGGTGAGACAGGCGGTTGGGTTGGATTGGTTTAGTTGAGGAGTTTATCGGTCGAGGGTTGGATTTCGCGGGTGTAGTTCAATGGTAGAACGGCAGCCTTCCAAGCTGCACACGAGGGTTCGATTCCCTTCACCCGCTCTTCGATCGAACGGTGCATGTTCGCCGCGAGTGGACATGAACTTTTCGATCGGAAGCCGCGGTTCGGCAGTTTATCCGTTGCTCGAAGGTTGGCGACGAATGAGCGGTTGGAAGGAAGCTTCGGGAACCCGGAGCGGTCGTCTGGCTGCTGTAGCTCAGCTGGTAGAGCGCGTCCTTGGTAAGGACGAGGTCACGGGTTCAAGTCCCGTCAGCAGCTCTTCGCATGGGGCCTGTCCAGCGACACGAAGTCGCGTAGGGCTGGCGAATGAGTTGGCAACGGCGAAGTTGGCGGCCGGTTTGGAAGCGTTTTTTGGACGTTTGGGGTCAGTTCTTAAGAACCACGCACACAGGTAGTAGAAAAAAATGGCGAAGGAGAAATTCGAGCGGACGAAGCCGCACTGCAACGTTGGCACGATCGGCCACATCGACCACGGCAAGACCACGTTGACGGCGGCGATCTTGGCGGTGCAAGCGGCGAAGAACCTGGCGAAGGCCAAGGCGTATTCGGACATCGCGAAGGGTGGTACGGTTCGCGACTCGACGAAGACGGTCACGATCGCGGTGGCCCACGTTGAGTACGAAACCGACAAGCGCCACTACGCTCACATCGATTGCCCGGGCCACGCCGACTTCATCAAGAACATGATCACCGGTGCCGCTCAGATGGACGGTGCCATCCTGGTCGTTTCGGCGGCCGACGGTCCGATGCCCCAGACGAAAGAGCACGTGTTGCTCGCTCGCCAGGTCAACGTGCCCGCGCTCGTCTGCTTCATGAACAAAATCGACTTGGTCGACGATCCGGACCTCTTGGACCTGGTCGAAATGGAAATCCGCGACCTGTTGAAGAAGTACAACTTCCCGGACGATGTGCCCATCATCCGCGGTTGTGCTCTCCCGGCGCTGCAGAACCCGGCCGATCCGGCCGCGTCGAAGTGCATCGGCGAGCTGATGGACGCGGTCGATTCCTACATCCCGCAACCGCACCGCGAAGAGGACAAGCCGTTCCTCATGGCGATCGAAGACGTGTTCTCGATCGAAGGTCGCGGTACGGTGGCGACGGGCCGTATTGAGCGCGGCATGGTGAAGGTGGGCGACGAAGTCCACATCATCGACCTCAAGCCGGAACCGACGAAGACGACCGTGACCGGCGTCGAAATGTTCCGCAAGGAACTCGGCGAAGGCAAGGCGGGCGACAACGTCGGCTGCTTGCTTCGCGGTGTGCGTCGCGAGGAAATCGAACGTGGCCAAGTGCTCGCCAAGGCCGGCTCGATTACGCCGCATGCCAAGTTCGAGGCCGAAGTGTACTGCTTGTCGAAGGACGAAGGCGGCCGTCACACGCCGTTCTTCAGTGGCTACCGTCCCCAGTTCTACTTCCGGACGACCGACGTCACGGGATCCGCGAACTTGGTCGGGGCCGAAATGTGCATGCCCGGCGACAACGTGAAGGTCACTGTCGAGTTGGGCAAGCCGATCGCCATGGACGACGGCGTCCGCTTCGCAATTCGCGAAGGCGGCCGCACCGTTGGTTCGGGCGTCGTTACCAAGATCCTCGACTGATTGACAACCCCTGTTTGATGCTCGCGGCTGGTCGGCGGAATCGCCACCGGCCGCGTCGCATCGACAGAAGTTGTGATATTGCCGCTTGCCCCTCCGAGTCTCTCCGCTACGGCGACATTGCGGTCTTCGCCGCTATCGCTGGCACCAAGCACGCCGCTGGTTTCGCGCGAACAGTTGGCTCTGTAGCCAATGAATCCGCGAAGACCACTGGCTCTGCAAAAACGTGGCTCCGCGACTGCCAATGGCTCTGCAAGAGCCGGGTGTTTCGCGGGTGAGGATAGACTGGGGACTGGCAGCGGCCTGAGGCGGGACGATATAACGTCTGGCCACAGGGGTGTAGCTCAATTGGCAGAGCACTGGTTTCCAAAACCAGCGGTTGCGGGTTCGATTCCTGCCGCCCCTGCTACTCTTCGGTCTAGCGCCTTCGGGCAGGGATGAAGTCGATGAGCACCGACAATTCGGCCGCAAATTCGCCGTTCGCGGATTTTTTCCAGTTTGCGATCTACAAGCGCAACCAGGGCAAGATCACGCGGCAGACGACCTTCGGCGCGATCGCTGCGACTGTGGCGTTCGGCGCTTGGCGGCTTCACGAGTATCAGCAGGGGGCAGAGTGGTTTGCCGGATCTCGGTTCCTGCTGCCGGCGATCCTGCTGATCGTCGGATGGTTCTTCGCTTTCCGAGCGGTAAACCTTCCGCGATTCGCGACGTTTCTGATCGCCGTCGAAGCCGAGATGACGAAGGTTTCCTGGCCCTCCAAAGCCGAGCTCTATCGGAGCAGCGTGGTGGTCATCTTCGTGCTGTTTTCGCTCTCCGGCGCACTGTTCGGTTTCGATGTCCTGTGGCGTCTGCTGTTCCAGCTTATTGGCGTCGTGCAGTAATTCCCGCCGGTAGCGGCGTGCGAGGGTAGGAACGTGTCAAGCGAAAACAACACGGACGAACAAGGCCAGTCGGAAAAACCGCCCGCCGCCCCGACAAAGCCATGGACTCGCCAGTCCAAAGCCGCGAAGGCGGACGCCGTTGTCCAATCGCCGGTGGCCGCCGCCGTTAGTGGTGACCCGAGTGACTCGCTGGCGACGAGCGCCGCGGCGACGAGCG
>JBJTOW010000090.1:0-2643 GCA_046074805.1 Planctomycetota bacterium
CTCCTGGCCTGCGCCTCGCCGACTTCATTCGTGGGTCCGCGAATGGGGTTGTCCCATGATGCCCGCCCGCGTTCCAAATGGACTTGGCGACGCCGTCAAATGAGCAACCATCCCGCGATAAGTTTGTTGGTTTCTTCGTACAACAAGCCTGAACATCTGCGTCGCTGCCTTGTGTCGATCGCGTGCCAACAAGGGTTGGATTCGCCGCCGGAAGTGGTCGTCACCGACGACGGATCGGACGATGAGACGCTCCGAGTCATCGATGATTTCGCCGCTGAGTCCGGCTTTCCCACCGTGCTGACCACGCATCCGCACGATGGTTTCCAACTCGCCCGCTGTCGCAACGACGGCGTACGCGCGAGCTCGGCCCCGTACTTGCTTTTCCTGGACGGCGACTGCGTGCTGCCCGCCGACCACGTGCAATGGCATTTGCGTTTCCGCCAGCCAGGAACCGCGATCGCCGGCGATTGCCTTCGTCTGAGCCGCGAGGTTTCCGATCAAGTCACGATGGATATCATCCACGCGGGCGACTTTCAGTCCTGGGGGAGCGATGTCGAACACCGCCGACTGCGGCGTCGGCATCGCTCGACGATCCTCTATCGCTGGATTCCGCACCCCAGGAAGCCCACGTTGATTGGCAACAACATTGGGTTGTGGCGAGCGGATTACGAACGCGTCAATGGTTTCGACGAGGAGTTTCGCGGCTGGGGCTGCGAGGATGACGACTTCTCCCGTCGGTTACGTCGTGTCGGAATCAAGATCCGCAGCATTCTGCGGCACACCCGCACGTTCCACCTGTGGCATCCGGTCGATGTCACGGCCCCAAAATCTTGGAAAGAGGGGATGAACGTCGCCAAGTTGATGCAAACTCGGCCCGCCTTCTGCCAACGTGGACTCGTCGATACGCGACCCCGCGAGTCGAGTCGAGCCTTCGAACTAGCGGCTACAACTGTGCGTTTGCCAAGCTTTCGATCGGACACAATCATCCGCGACCTGTCGCGCCGCGCCGCTTGACGCCAGCCGTGGAAAACGTCGCGTTGATCCGATTATCTCCGTTCTCTTCGTTGGACGGACTTCCAGTCCGTCGCAACACGGGGGCATCGGGCAGGAAAGATGTCGCATTGAGTCGGCGATCTCTCCGTCTTCCTCTTGCGACGGACTTCCGGCATGTCACAGCGCGGTGGCGACCGCGCGCCGCGAGAACCCGGCTAGGCGATTGACTTGACGCGCGGCGCCGAGAAAAATGCCGCTATCCTGTTGGCCATTGGCCGTCGGCAAGTCACCATCATCGCGTTCCTGGATTCCGCCATGCGTCGCTCGCAGCCGTTCTCATCGTCGTTGCCGTTTTTCGGCGCACTCGCCGCCGCGTTGTTGCTTCCGCCTGTGATCGCCGAGGTGTCAAGCGAACCGGGGCGTGGAGCGAGCCGGACGCTTGGAGCCGAGAACTGGCCGAGCTGGCGTGGGCCCAAGGGGGACGGAGTCGCGGCGGGCAAGGACTATCCGACCAAGTGGAGCAAGTCCGAGAATGTGGCTTGGAAAATCGAACTGCCAGGCAAAGGGTCGTCGACGCCGGTCGTTTGGGGTGACCGCGTGTTTGTGACCTGCGGCGTCGGCGGCAAGAACACGATCCTCTGTCTCGACCGGAATGGCAAGACGCTCTGGACGGCCAACGCCGGTAGCGAAACGCCCGGAAAACACAAAAAGGCCACCGGCGCGAATCCTTCAGCGGTTACCGACGGACGGCATGTCTACGCTTACTTTAAGAGCGGCGACCTCGTGTGCGTGGATATGGACGGCAAGTCGGTCTGGCAGCGGAATCTGCAAGAACTTTTCGGCAAAGACACGTTGTGGTGGGACCTGGGAACATCCCCCGTGTTGACCCGCGGCCATGTGGTTGTCGCCGTGATGCACAGCGGACCCTCGTTCATCGTGGCATTCGACAAAAACAGAGGGGAACAAGCCTGGAAGCAAGACCGCAACCTCAACGCGCCCAGCGAAGCGGCGCAAAGCTACTCGACACCAATGGTCGTCGAAGAGGGAGGCCGCGAGTTACTGGTGGTGCTCGGGGCCGACCATGTGACGACGCATGACGCGGCGACAGGGGCCGAATTGTGGCGGGTTGGCGGCCTGAATCCCACAGGCCATCAGTATTTCCGCTCGATCGCTTCGGCGGTGGCGGCCGACGGCATCGTCGTGGCTCCCTACGCCCGCGGCGCTTCCTTAACGGGCGTTCGCATGGGCGGCAGCGGCGATGTCACCAAGACGCATGTCACTTGGGCGCTCGAAGGACTCGGAGCCGATGTCCCAACGCCAGCCGTCGCCGATGGCAAGGTCTATTTATGCACCGACAAGGGAGATGTCTCATGCCTGGACTTAAAGACCGGCAAAACGCTGGCTAAAGTCGCCCTGGAAAGAAATCGCAACGCTTACAGCGCGTCGCCGATTCTCGCTGGCGGTCATTTGTATTTGACCCGCGAGGATGGCAAAACCTTCGTGTTGAAGGCCGACACAACGCTCGCCACGGTCGCGTCCAACGAATTGGAAGGCGAATTCGTCGTCGCGACTCCCGTGCTGGTCGATGGCCAAGTGCTCATCCGCACGCTCGACAACCTCTACTGCATCGGCTCGAAGTAGGCGGCCTCC
>JBJTOW010000091.1:0-7381 GCA_046074805.1 Planctomycetota bacterium
TGGTGATTGCGGAACGAACCGCCCAAGACGGATTCGCCGAAATCGACTCGCTTCCCGTTTAACTGATATTCAAATCCGATAAATCCGTGGTTCGCGGTGCGGATACCGATAATCGGCTTGCCGGAATCCAGATAGTCGTAAATGTGTTTCATTTGCTCAGACGGCAAAGTCAACAACCGACTGAACAGAATCAAGAGATCGCAACGATCCAGATGTTCCAGGCCGGGAATATTGTGAGTAATCGTCTTGTCTTCCCAGCGGATTTTTTGGGTCGGATCGACCTCGTTGTCTTTGTTCAAACTGAACAAGACTGTGCAGTGGAAGCCGTGGTGTTTCGCGAGCAGGCGGGCCAACATCGGCATCGAATGTTCGCTGCGGTACTCCTGATCGGCGGCGATCAGCACGATATGCTTGCCCGCGCCAGGGCCTGGGCCGCCCGGATACGTCAGCCACAGTGGGCTATCCGGAACCGGATGGTCGACTCCCTTTGCCTTCGGATTGTCACGGGCCTCGCTAACGCTCCCTGACGAGAGTGTCGGGGCCGCCGGCGTTGCCGGCACTGCGGGACTAACGGCGACTTGCTTTCCCGGAATCTCGTTGACCGTATAGAACGCGTTGCGGTGGACCAGCGTTTCCTGATCGCGAGACTTTAAGCCAGCCAGATTCAATTCGTAAACAAAACCCCGCTGCAGTTCTTTGACGGCGATCCTGGCGGACAGGCCGTCGTCAGCTAGCGCGAAGTTGGTCACGGCCGGCTGATGCGGTTCAATCTCCGGGCCGCCGTAGCCGGCGTGGTAAGGATGGGTAAAGGCGGAAATCGCATAGGTGGCCGCAGCCGCGCCCGTCTCCCTTTCCACGGGTTTCGTGAATGCCACCTTGAATCCATCGGGTTCGATGGTGATCCGCTGAATCTCGAACGGCATACGGCCGCTCCATTCCAGCCGCTCGAGAGCGAACGGTTTAACGCCGCGGACCGGCCAGCCGCGATTGGTGCCGCCACACAGCAGCTTTCCGCCGGGTGTGAATTCCACGTTAAGGATGCCGGTCGCCAATCCTTCGCGAAATGGATAGCAGGCTCCTTGCCAGACGCCATTCACCTTTTCCGTGGTGGCCCGCATGAGAATCGATTGCGTGTAATCGCCAAGGAATAGTTGGTTTTGGAAAGGACCAAATTTCCCTTGCGTGCGGTCTATGTTGAATCCTGTGATCGAGCGGCCCATGCGGATATAAGGAAAAACAACCGCGTAAGGCACCAACTGTGGGACTCGCTTCTTTTCCACGACAATGCGGCTGCCGGATTGCGGCAGTTCAGGCTTAGGCCCCATTTCGGGCGAGTATTGGTACCAGTGATAACTGGCTGGATGTCCATGAAAACTATTAGGCGAAACGGCCTTCAGGCTGCATGAGCAATTCCACGGCCCTTGACTCTCGATATAGAAGAGCGCGCCGTGCTCGTCGAAACCGATTCCGCCGGGGCTGCGCAGGCCGCTGGCGAAGGCGGTTGTTTTGCCGTCGGGCGCCACCTTCATGATAAAGCCGCGATTCCAGGCGTGCGAGTAATACGATTCGGAGAGGCCGAGCGCCACGTATTGATTGCCGTCGGCGTCAAGCTTTGACCCAAAAGCGTATTCGTGGTAGTTCGCGTAGCCCCAGGCGTCCGAAATCGTCTCGAAGCGATCGGCCACGCCGTCGCCGTTCGAGTCGATCACGCGAGTCAGTTCGCAGCTTTGCGTCACTCGGAACGCGTTGTCCTTCCACGTCAGACCAAAGATCTCATCTAGCCCCGAGGCGAAACGATGGAATGAGGGTACGGGCTTCGGCGCGTCCACGCCGTCGATGATGAAAATCTCGCCATGACGGGTTCCGACAGCGACCCGCTGATCGGGCAGCGTCGCGAAGGCCCCGGCCTCAATCACCGTGTCTTTCGGCAACGGAATATTCACGATCGGGTAATATTCGCGTTCACGCTCCTCCGTGCCCCATCGCTGGCCCACTTCCTCGCCATTGCCAATCCGAGCAATCGCTATCCAGGCCAGTGCCAACCACGATGTCCAGGCCAGCACGCGTTTTCGAGCGTCTGTCGAGTTATCGCGCGAGCGGTTCATACAGCAGCTCCAACGAGGTGTCGCCTTGGGGAAGTGTCAAACGCAGTAGCAGCTCGGAACGTTTCGGGTCGTCATTCGACGACCTAAGCCGCAGGTCAGCGGCTGGCACTGTTAAACGCAGCCGACCGCTCCGAAAGACCCGCTCGGATTCCCGCGTGATTTCACCCGCCACGCAGCGGAACCAAACGGTTTGCGGAGAGGGCGAATGGAATCGCAACTCGCGTTTGAGATGTTGCTTTCCTTCGCGTTCGACAACCGTTGATCGATCTTCGATTTCGATCGAGCCACTCCGGTATTGAAAGGTCGGAATCTCGGACTCACCAAGGTGATAGCCGAGAAATTGATAACCGACGTTTTTCGGATAGAGGGGATTGGGGTTGGTGCGAGCTTCCTGGGTCATCACAGGGAGAAGCGGCCACGGCTCTTTTTCGTCTACGAGCAACGCGAAAGAGACGTCTTGGGCGAGCGACACTGGATCGGTTGCGGGGTTGAAATTGCCCGAGCCTTGACCACTCCAGTTCACGCTCACGAAATCTCCCTGCCAGATGGCGGAGAGCGTGCCGGTTTCCGCGTTGAAGGCGTAATTAAGCCTGCCAGGCAGCCCGACGGCGATCCCCCGATATCCAGCGACTCGACTGCGGCCGCGATGGATTTTCGCGGTATCGTCGACAACGATTTTAGTTCCCACATCGCGAATCCCGGAGGGATCGGCGGCGGACGTTCCGAGCGACAAGTAATACCAAATGGCCTCAATCTGCTGGTCGGTGTTTCCGTCCAGGATGGTCTTATGAGTGGCGATACCGTCGGGCCAGGCCGTCGGCATGACCGTCCTGAGACGAAACGCGCCCGGATTGCGAACATAGGCATTGAACCAAGCGGACTGCAATCGCGGATAACTTGTCAGTAGGTCTATGCCTTGATTTCCCGTGGAGGCTTTGCCATTGAAATGATGGCAGGCGACACAATTCAAGCCTTTGTCACCCAACAACTCGCGACCGGCGGGGCGCAGCAACTTTTCGCGTTCCCGTTCGCTCGGCACGCGACTCTCTGGACTGGGGATTTTCAGTTCTCGGCCTTCAAGCACATCGATCCGCGATAGGAGAGCAGGCAAATGGGACAAGTTCGCGCTGCCATATTGCGGCATTCGAGTCGCCATATATTGACGCACACTTTCGCCATCGAACAGCACTTTCTTCATCCATTCGGGCCGCAATTTCGCGCCGATCAAGGTGAGTGGCGGCGGAATCCGGCCATCATCGCCCAGTTTCAATTCGCTACCGGAGAAATAAGGATTGTGGTCGTCATGCACTCCGCCGTAGTTGTCGCGTACATGGCAAGCAACGCAGCGGAAAGCGGTAAGCGTTTTCGCGACTACCGCTCGGTCCGAGTCCTCAGCCGATTCCTGCCGCAGCGACGCCGTGATCGCTCGGAGTTGGCTGTCGTCGAGTTCGAACCGTGGACTGCGGTCGCTGGCGCGCGACAAGCAACCGCGTTCCATGTCGTCGATTTTCACCAAGCGCCCCACAGGGGAAGAGGGCGTTCCGTTCATCGAGTGGCAGGCGGCGCATTGGAGAGTCGCAAAGTACTTCTTTCCGGCCTCCACGAGAGACGCGTCGACGACCAAGGCGGCCACGGTCGGAGCCTCGTCGCCAATGAGATGGGCGGCGATCGCGCGGGACTCGGCGGGAGTCAGCTTCATGTCGGGCATTCGCCCCGAACTTCGAACCGCAAGCGGCTGGAAGAGAAAATCGGCGAGCGAGCCGGCGCTATACTTGGCCCCGATATGCGCGAGCGAGTTGGCGAGCGGTTTCACCGACGCTTTCGTTGTTGTTTTCGACGGTTCGTCATCATCCAAGTCCTGGTCATTTCGGCTTGTCAACGAAAGCGACTCGGGCGGCGGCTCCTTGGCGCCATGGCAGGCCACGCAACCGACGGCATGGAAAAGGGTTTTGCCTTGTTGCCGATCAGACGCGTTTGTCGAAACCGCTCGAAAGTCGCCTCGCGACTGAGCGACTAGAAAGTGCGTCAGCGCCGCGGCGATCTCTTTTCGTTCCGCCGCCGGCTTGCCCGCCATTACATCGGGCATCGTGGTTCCGGCGTGTGCTTTAGTGGGCTCAGCAATAAACCGGCGCAGATATTCTGGTGAAATCCGCGAACCCACATTGCTCAAGTCCGGCGCGTTTTTGGCCGGGACCGCCCCTCGCTCAACGCCCGCATGACAGGCGGCGCAGCGCAGTTCGGCGATGAGGAGCGATCCAACCTCGGCCTGTGTGAGCGGATGATGGCCACGCCAAGCCGGGTCGCCCGCACCGGCGGCGAAAGCGTTGCCACTTAGAGCCGCAACGAGGGTGTTGACGAACACCGTGGAAAATACCAGACGGACGAACATTTTCATAAACGACAACTTTCACTCCCCATTCGCCGCTTACGGTTTACCGCTCGCAGTTCGTTGGCGACCGCGGCGAAACGGCCAAACGATCTTCCAACGCTACTTCCATGACCCAAGATGCAGCAGCGGGACCATCAGTGGACGAGCCGCGGGGAACCGGGCCCTTGGCCGTTTCACGTTGATTTACAGGCCGCCCTTGACGTCGATCGCCTTCAGTTCAGTGATCAGTCGCGTCTCGTCAAACGCTCTGTGTTTGTCGGCTACTTTCAGCTCGCTGTTCCCGTGCGGCAAGTCCATCGTGGCTCTTGGATTGAACCGTGGCTAGGCCATCGAAGCTTGGCCGAGTAGTTTTCGCAGTGCGGTGAGTGCTATTTCACCGAATTGCCGTGGCGGAACCTGCCAGAGCTGCGGGTTCATCAGTTCGACCGACACGCAGCCGTCGTACCCGATCGCTCGGAGATGTTCGAGAATCGGTGACAGGGGAATGTCACCATCTCCCGGCAAAATGCGATCGCTGTCGCTGGCGAACTCGCGGGGGACGTCCGCTAGATCGCACAATTGGACATGAAAGAGGTTGTCCCGCGTTAAATATCCCAAGTCCTCGCCTTTGCTTGGGCCGACATAATAGTGGAAGGCGTCGAAGCAAAGGCCGACATGGGGACTGCCGAGCTCACCGACCAAGGCGGCGGCGGTTTGCAGATTGTTCCCGAACGCGGATGATGCTTGGAATTCGAGCGCCACCCGCCGGCCGCGTTTGCCGGCTTCCGCCGCCATTTGCGCGAGCGACGCCTGCGCGCGGTCTAAATCCTGCTGCGCGAGTGGACGTTGGATGTCGCAGGCGACGACTAGCGTTTCAATACCTATGGCTTGGCATAGGTCGAGGCGCCGGGCGAACAAGTCCCATGCTTCCCGCCGCGATTCACCCTGAGTCGTCAACAGCCCGCCCTGATAGCTGGCCACGGTCGCTTGAATACCGTGCCGTTCAAAAAGCCGTTTCACATCTTCGATGGAGTGGTCCCGAAGATAGTTCTCGAGTTTCGTAAACCAAAGTTCCAGCCATCGACACTGGCCAGCCGCGTAATCCTCGATGTCGGTCGCGAACGCCGCGGGCAAGGAACAAACTTGGCTCAGTGTCGGCTTCATCTTTCCCTCTCCAGGCAACTAGCGAGTGCCGATTATTGAACGCGTTGGCGGATTTCAGCCAGCGCTTCGTCGGCCTTCAGCCGCCATTGCTTCAGCGAGTCACGGTCGCGGAGCGTCACGGTGCCATCTTGCAGCGACTGGCCGTCGATCGTCATGCAATACGGCGTGCCAACCTCGTCTTGGCGCCGGTAGCGTTTTCCGATCGATTGTTTCTCGTCGTAGAAAACATTGCAGTGCCGCTTGAGCGTGCGGTACAGCTCTTGGGCCATTTCAGGCATTCCGTCTTTTTTGACGAGCGGAAGGATCGCGGCTTTGATCGGCGCGATTCGCGGGTGGAATTTCATCACCACGCGGGTTTGCATCTGCCCGCCCTCATCCGGCGCTTGATCTTCGCAGTAGGCTTCGCAGAGGAACGCCAAAGTGGCTCGGTCCGCGCCTGCGGACGGCTCGATCACGTGCGGGATATATCGCTTATTGGTCACTTGGTCGAGATAGGAAAGGTCTTTGCCGCTGCCACGGTGGCGAGGCTTGCCGTCGGGCCCAAGTTCGAGCTGTAAGGGACGGGTTTTCGGGTCGAGTTTCCCTTCCATGTGGCTGCGAAGGTCGAAGTCGCCGCGGTGGGCGATGCCTTCAAGTTCGCCGAAATCGCCTTCGGGCAGGAACGGAAACGCGTATTCGATGTCGGCCGTGCCGGTCGAGTAGTGGCTGAGTTCGTCCGCGTGGTGCTCGCGCAGACGCAATCGGGCGCCGGCCAGCCCGAGATCGGTATACCATTTCATGCGTCGATCGCGCCAGTATTGGTACCACTGGAACGAAGATTCGGGGTGGCAAAAGAATTCGATTTCCATTTGTTCGAATTCCCGCGAGCGGAAGGTGAAATTCCGCGGCGTGATCTCATTGCGGAAGCTTTTGCCGATTTGCGCGATGCCGAATGGGATGCGGACGCGGGTACTGTCGAGCACATTCTTAAAGTTTACAAAGATACCTTGTGCCGTCTCGGGGCGGAGAAAGGCTCGGGCGTCGTCGCTGGCGGCCGCGCCGACCTGGGTGGAGAACATTAGATTGAATTCACGGGGTTCGGTCAGCGTGCCGAACCAAGTGGCGTGCGGCGCGAGCACTCGACTGCGATCGACCTTGGCGTCGATGCCGACCACAGCCGTCGTTTCCCACGAGAAGGCTTCGTCGGCTTTCTTTTTGCGGATGCCAAGCACTTGGCAGGCCCGCGTGACGGTGTCCTCGACGGCCGCCTCGGGCGACTCGGCGTCGGACACGATAAACAGCCGTCCGAGGCGTTCCACTTCGGCGGCCTTGTCCGCCGCCAAGCCCGATTCGCCACCCGGCAGTTTCACCGCCACCCAACGGCCGCGCATCTGATCGATGCGGTAGCGTTTTTTCGACTCGCGGCAATCGACCATCGTGTCGTGAAACAGATCGTAGTGGCCCGAGCACTTCCACACTTGCGGGTGCATGATGATCGTGCAATCAAGGCCGGTCATCTCGTACGATTCCGGCGCGCCGGGCGGCGGTGCGAGGTCGTCGTGGCCGGACACCATGTCCCGCCACCATGCGTCCTTGATGTTCCGCTTCAACTCGACGCCCAGCGGTCCGTAATCCCAAAACCCGTTCAAACCGCCATATATTTCGCTCGATTGAAACAGGAATCCGCGCCGCTTGCAGAGCGCCACCAACTTGTCCATTTCCATGGAACGGCCCTTCGTCGCCAACATTCGAGAGGGGAACTGCC
>JBJTOW010000092.1:0-2993 GCA_046074805.1 Planctomycetota bacterium
CCCGGTATGCGGCCTGCTCGCGACGCTGGCGCGAAACGTCGGTCCCCGGCACTCGTTCAAAGCGCCAGTCGGGTGCCCCTTTTGGTTCCGCAGGTCGGCTCCTACACTGGTTTTAGCGGCGGTGAGGCTGAGCGGCGGGACGCGTCGTCAGCCACCGATCGATAGTTTTCCCGAAGGTGAAGTATGTCAAGCGGTTCCGATGCGGAGCGGAAAGCGGTTGCGACGCGACCCTCATCCCCGGAGGACGTGTTGCCAGCCGTGCAACCGCCCAGCGCGGGGTTCCTGCTGCAACTGTTTCTCATTCCGATGATGATCGTCAGCGTCATCGTCGCAGTGTGGTTCATGTTCAGCTGGCTCGCGAGCGCCGGGAGCGATCCGCGGGAACTGGTTCGCGATCTCAAGAAACTGAACAATTCAAGCTGGCAAAAGGCCGTTTCGCTGGCCAATCAGCTCCAAGACCCCAAGTACGACGCCTTGCGGGACGACGCCGACCTTGCCGGGGAACTCGCCAGCGTGCTTCGCACGGAACTCGATTCCGGCATGGCGGACGAAGCTCGCGTCAGCTTGCGGGTCTATCTATGCCGCATCCTGGGCGAGTTCCGTGTGGATGCGGGGCTACCGACGTTGCTCGACGCGGCCAAGCAGGAAAAGTCGATCGAAGAGGTTCGGGTCCGCGTGGCGGCGCTCGAAGCCCTGGCGGTCTTGGCGAACAATATCGGCCCGGAGAAAGCTCGCGAGGCTAGCGGCCTGCTCGAAACGGTGCTCGACAGTTCCAAGGCCGTCGCGCCCGCTCAGGATACCGAGGGACTGTTCGCGGAACTGCGATCACGGTCCGCGTTTGTCCTCGGGGTGCTCGGTGGAGAAGCGGCCACCGAACGCCTTGTGCAGATGTTGGACGATTCCTATCCGAACGCCCGGTACAACGCGGCGACCGGCCTAGCGCGGCAGGGAGATACGCGTTGCTGCCCGGTGCTGCTCGTGATGCTCGACCCGAGCAATCAGGAAGCCATCGAAGGCGAAACGATCGAGTCGAACCGCGAGGCGAAGCGTTTGAGCGTGGTCGTGAACGGATTGCGAGCGGCTGGCCAACTGCTCAACAAGCTGGACGCCAACTCTGAAACCGACGATTCGCGAGCGGTTCGCGCCGCCATCGAAAAGCTCAGCACGCAGGGGGAGCCGAAGGCGATCGGCTTGGTCGCGCGCGACGTGCTGCGCGGCTTGGCGAGATCTCCGTGGCGGCCCAAATCTCCGTAGCGGCTTGGCGAATCGGCGGTAAGGAACGCTGTTACCCCGCGTTTCCATCATGTCCTGCCGCGTTTTGGAACGCCGCTGATCATATTTCCATCACCTCTCGCGGCGTATTGAACCGCTGCGAGCGACGTTGTTAGACGAGCCGCTTGATGCCGCCGCCAATCGCTGAACGTCCACCGCTTTCCCCTTTCCGCGCGTTGACGGCGATGGCGGCGATGGTCGCTTTGTATTTCTTTTCCTTTTTTCTGCGAACGGCGATTCCGGGAACGATTTTCGACGAACTGCAATCGGATCTCCAATTGTCCGCGTCGGCGGTGACGGCGCTCGGTTCGATCTATCTTTATATTTACGCCGCGATGCAGTTGTTCGTGGGGCTATCGGCCGACCGGTATGGCGGCACAAAAACTTTGCTTGTGGGAAGCGCGCTGATGGTCGTCGGCGCGGCTTGGTTTCCATGGGCGACAACGCGTTCGGAACTGTACTGGAGCCGCGCGGTGACCGGATTCGGCGCCAGCTTCATGTACTTATGCATTATCAAAGAATTGGATTTGCTGTTCGGACACCGCCGGTTCCCAGTCGCGCTGGGGATCGCCTTGTTCTTCGGGTACTCGGGCGGCATCTTCGCCATGCTGCCGTTTGAACGGATCGTCGCCGCTTACGGCTGGCGAATGGCGTTGACAGGCGTCTCGGTGGCGATCGCGGTGGCGTGGCTCGTAGCCCTTTTCACGCTCCGCGGACTCACGCATTTCCAGCCGGCCGGCCGTCGGTTCTCGCTGTGGCCGCTTTGGGAAGTGCTACTCAACCGCCGCAGCAGATGTTTACTCGCCGTCAGCTTGATCAACTATCCGTCTTACTTCGTAATGCAGGCGGCGATCGGGAAGAAGTTTCTCCAGGACTACGCCGGCATGACTTCCGCCCGCGGCGCGACATTCACGATGGCGATGATGGCGACCAGCGCCGGTCTGATGTTGGCGGCCGGCCCGTTGCTGCGACTGACCGGCAATCGCCGCAAGCCACATCTGTTGATGAATAGTGTCGCGTTACTAGCCGCGAACTTGGCGCTGGTCGCCGGCGTGTTGCTCGGCGCGCCCCCGTGGCATTTTTTGCTGTGTTACGGTCTGCTGGCCGCGTCAACGGCCGCCGCTCCGGCGGGCAACGCGGCCATGAAGGAATTGAATCGCCCGAGCGCCGTTGGGGCCGCGATCGCGATGTACAACGGACTGGCGTACGCCGGAGTGGCCGTGTTGGTCAGCTTCAGCGGCGTGGTGCTCGATCTGTTCCGCGGCCAAGCTGTGGTGCTGGACAACGCCGTTCGCTATCCGCCCGTTGCTTACGCGACACTGTTCGCATCGCTGGCGGTGCTCTCCGTTGTTTCGCTGGTTCTAGCGTGTTTCATTCCAGAGACACACGGGCAACCACTGACCGAAGACGCCTTCGCAAACTGACCACGGCTTTCCACCGCCAATTGGTCTCAGGCTTCGTTCAAGCGATGACGATCAACTGTCGATTCACTCGCCCGTTCATTGCGAGCTTCGTGACTTTGCGGGAGACATGTGCGACGTTGATTCGTGGCACATTCTCAAAAGGCTCGCGCAAAGGCGCGAAGCTCACAAAGGTCGGAAATCTACCATCTTCTTCCGGTTCTTCGGCTCTTCTTTGCGAGCTTTGCGCCTTTGCGTGAGACATGTGCGACGTTGATTCGCGGCACATTCTGAAAAGGCTCGCGGAAAGGCGCGAAGCTC
>JBJTOW010000093.1:0-7140 GCA_046074805.1 Planctomycetota bacterium
GTTGCGTAGCCAGACGGTAGACGAGCGCCGTCCGACAGCGATTCGCTCCAAAATGCCAGTGACGACCCGCTAGGGAAAGTCATCGCGTCGGCGGGATCGAATAGCTTCCGCATCACCGTTTGTCGCCGCCGCTGTTCGTCGGATAACAGCGATTCGCCACTGTATTCGTCCGCCGCGAGCACGTCCTTGGCCGAGGCGAGGAACTGCCCGTCCCGATCCACTTTCACCGCCATCGCCGACGCGGCCGGATTGAGCAGCGCAAAGTCGCCCGCCTGCCGTAATTCACCGGCTGCGAACCGCCCTTCAAAGCCATTGGGACCAAATCGTCCACGCACACCGACATGCGACCGCAGTGGAGTCACCGCCAACTCCGTCGCCAATCCGACGCTCCCCGCTTTAACCGCCGCGTTCTGTGTTTCCATGCCGTCTGCGTCCGTCCACACCAGACGTCGGACGTTCGCGTCATCCGCCGGATCCGGCAACAGCCACGCGCGTTCCACGCCGCTCCAAGAGACCTCCCGGGACTGCGGATCGTAGATCGCGGCCAATCCGTCGATCCGCGCTTCGTTGGACTGTGGGATATGCGAAACCAATTGGGCATGCGCAAGCGTGGGCGGCACACCGGTTGAATTGGCAACGCCCAAAATCACGAACAGGATGGCGGCGGGAATGGTCACCGCCGGAACAACCCACGCCAGCCGATCAAGCCGATTCTGTCGGTAGAGCCACAGACCGGCCGCCAAAAGTCCGCCGCAGTAAAGGGTCAGAATCAAGGAGGCCAAGCCTCGAGAGGGAACCGCGTAGCCAATTTGTTGCTCGAGCGAGTTCTGGAACACCCGCGGACTGGGACGACCGTCACGCACCTGGAAAAACCGAAACATTATCGCCTTCAGCGCCTGGGTCGGCTTCGGTTCAAATTCAGCCCGCCACCCGCGCGGAGCGAGCGTCGTGAGCAAGACCTCGCCTTCGCCAAACGGCACGCGCACCGCCGCTGGCCAGCCGTTTATCCGACTCGGAACGTCGGTCGCCGATGTCACGATGCGAACGAGATCCACCGGTTCCTCGTATTCACACGGCTCCTCCATCATAGCGCCGGACGTTGGATCGCGGGAAACCAGCGTGAAGCTGTCGAGCGGCACGCGGTCGATCACTTGCAGATCGACGGCATTGCCGAGCAACATCGAAACCGTTTCGGGAGCGACGCGGTCGAGCGTGATCCACAGCCGTCCGCCGGCTCGCAGCCAACCGCGCAACGCCGCTTGACCGGCGGCGTCATTCTGAATGCGGTCGGCGGTGAGCACCATGTTGTCGTACATCCGCAGGATCTCGACCCAGGGCGGCAAGAAGTCGAGATCCAACTGCGTCACGTTGACGGTCAGACCGCTGGAAGTTCGTCCCAGCCCCAAGGTCGCCGCCACATCGTCGTCCAAGTAGAGTTCCGATGCCGTTTCCGCGCCCAACGGCGGCTTGCGAAAGTAGGCGGCCGTCTTGACCGGGTCGGTATCGATCGCCAGCAACATTTCCTCGGCCAGTGTTTCGCCCGCGCGACGCTGGAGCAGTTCGCGGCCATTCGCCACTTCCAGCCGTGATGTCCGCACATTGGCCTGCCCCTTGCCCGCCACGATCGCATTCGGCAGAAAGAATGGCACCCAGTCATAGCGACGCGACTGCGCCGGCACCCACAAGCGTCTTGCGTATTGGCGCCCGGGCTGCTGGTCGTAAAACATCGCCAGCATCGCCTCGCCGTCCTGATCGCTCTGGTTCGACGCCGCCATACCCGCCACAGTCCAGGCGTCCGGACGATGACGACGAGCGAACGCGAGACTGGCTGACGCCACGATCGGCGTATCCGTCGCTGCGGACGGAGCTGACCCTTTCGACAATTCGGCGTCGTTGGCTGCTCGTGACGTGTTGGCTGCTTGTGACGTGTTGCCCGCACCGGACGGATCAGCGGCTGCCGGAACCGTGTCACGCAACGGGGTCTGGGCGAAGCATGTTCGTCCGCTTGCCGATTTCGCACAGTCGTCCAAACCGGCGAACAAAGCGAAAGCGGCGCAGAAAATCAGAGCGAGTCGAAGAGCCATCGATCGCCGACGACGCGGCCGTAGCCACGAACGGGCGGAAAAGAAGCAACAGGTCGTGGTTTCCACGGAATTGATCCCCCGGCAGCGAAGAGAGGCTCATACGTTAGCGAGCGTCGCCCCGACACGCAATTCGCCATGGCAACCTCGCGATCGTCCACCATGTTCCGACGACCGCCGCCGCGACGACTCGGACAACGCGGTTCCCTGCGACGCGACTCCTTACACCATTCCCGAATCTGCTAAATTCCGCCGTGGTTCGCGCTCGCCGCTAACCATTCGCTGACACCCATGCGCCGGAAACCCGTTCCATGAAAACATTGCTGCCGCTGCTTGCCGCGTTCATTCTGCATTCTTCCGCCGTGACCCACGCGCAGACGCCGACCGATCAAGGCGTCAAGCCACCACCTCGGCGAGCTTCCGACGAGGCGCAAGCTTCCGCCCAAGCGCAGGCTTCCGCCCAAGCGCAGGCTTCCGCCCAAGCGCAGGCTTCCGGCCAGGCGCAAGCTCCCGCTCAATCCGCGGTCGGAGACCATGCGGTGGCGTCGACCGTGGAGGAGTTCCTGGGCGAGCCGCTTTTCGTGCCGATGCAGCAGTTGTGGGCCAATCGCGGCGGCTGGGGCGGTGTGCTGACGGCCAAAGACGGCACCGTTGTCGCTTTTCAATCGCCCGGCGGAGGCAACTGCCGGCGCAGCCGCGATGGCGGTAAGACCTGGGATGCCGACATCCTTCTCGCGCCTGACGCCAAAGGCGGACGTGGTCTTGTCGACGAAACGAAGGGGGATGTGCTCTATGCCAATCCACCCGAAGGCTGGCTCTTTCGCAGCCGTGACTCAGGCGCTACGTGGACGCGTGAGAGCGTGCAAATCAGGCCCGATGGTTTTGGCCACATTCCTAAGCTGGAAGGGGTCGCAGCCATGCAATGCGGCATCACGCTGGCGTTCGGCAAGCACAAAGGACGATTGCTTATGCCCGCGCGCATTATGGGTCCGAAAAACTCCAACGCCGTTGAATGGCGCCCTTACCATTACAGCACAGCGCTCTACAGCGACGATGGCGGCGCGGTTTGGCAGACCAGTAAACCGTTTCCGGTGATGGGCACGGGTGAAGCGGCGTTGGCCGAACTGTCGGATGGACGGATCCTCTACAACTCCCGGGAACACATGAGCCGGGGCAACCGGTTTATGGCTCATAGCGAAAACGGAGGCGAACTTTGGATTGGAGCGTATCGCAGCCCCGACCTTCCGGACGGCACCCGAGCGACCTCCTACGGACTGATGGGCGGCATGATTCGGCTGCCAATCGCCGGCCGTGACATCTTGCTGTATAGCAATGTGGACAACAACATTGGCACACTGCCCAAGCAAGTCGGCGCTTCGGTTGCCAGCGGACGTGAAAGGGCAACCGTATGGGCTAGCTTCGACGGCGGCCGCACGTGGCCTGTCAAACGACTCGTTTACGAAGGACCAAGCGCTTATTCAAATCTTGGCGTAGGCCGTAAAGGCACGCCGAGCGAAGGCAAAGTCTATTTGCTATTCGAGGGTGGCCCCAAAGGCTCGCACGCCGCAGTCCAAATCGTGTCTTTCAATCTAAGCTGGCTCCTCGACGGCCGCGACATCGCACCGCTGCTCGCGAACGCAAAGCCATCCTCATGACGACCGGGTTGACCATGAAACGCATGTCCTGCGGCGACGATGGCTGCCGCTCGACTGGACAGGCGCGTCACGAGTCTCCATTGTGGGGACATGGGATCGGGGATTAGAATCCTCGAGTTCGAATCCTCCGTTCGAAAGCCCTTCCCACCTTCCACTGCCATAGGCTCGCCGGACCTCGCCTGCGGCAGTGGCTACCAGTTCCCACCCATTTTTAACTGCAAACACCCGCGGTAGCGTGTCCGCTAAAACGCCCTATCGCCAGGAGTTTCCGCGATGCTTGATCTCATCACCGCTCAGAATCTCTCTCCCAACGGTGTGACGCGGCGGCAACTGCTGCGGGCCGGTACGCTCGTCGTCGGCGGAATCTCGCTGGCGGATCGATTGCGAATCGAAGCCCAGGCGGCGGAATCGTCCGAGTACCGGGCAACGCCTTCCAAAAAATCGGTGATCCTGCTGTGGCAGAACGGCGGACCGTCGCACTTGGAAACATACGACCTCAAGCCGAATGCCGTCAGCGAAGTGCGCGGGCCATTCCTGCCGATCGCCACGAACGTGCCCGGCATGGAAGTGTGCGAATTGCTGCCGCTACACGCGAAAATCGCCGACAAATTCACGCTGATTCGTTCTTGCTCGCACAAGTTTGGCGGCCACAATGACGGCATTCCAGTGATGATGAGCGGATACCCGAACTGGGATGAAGGCAAGAACGAGTCGGTGCACCCGGAACTTGGAGCCGTCGTGAGCCGAGTCTTCGGCCAGTGCCATCAAGGACTTCCGGTCGCCTGCGGGATGGGTGCGACCCATTACAGCTACGTGCCCACGACCGCTTCGGGATATTGGGGCGGCCAATATCGTCCGCCGACCGTAAGTGAAAAGGGAATGCCCAACACGGCTGCCACCGTGGACGCCCGCCGACTAGACGATCGTCGTTCACTCTTGCAGGGACTGGACAACGTCCGCCGGGATCTTGATCGCGGTGGGATGGGCTCGCTGGATGAATTCCATCGGCAAGCGTTTGAAATCCTGTCGGGTGAACGCGCGAAAACCGCGTTTGACCTCAGCCGCGAGGATCCTCGGACCCGTGAACGATACGGCGCAGGCTGGGGACAGCAAGCGTTGTTGGCACGCCGGCTCGTCGAAGCCGGCGTCAGTCTCGTGACCGTTGGCGTTCCCGGCGGCAAAGTCATCTACAACTGGGATGACCACGCCGTCAACGGCGACCTGCCGACCGCGATGCGCGAACGACTGCCCGGCGTCGACCAGGCGGTCACGGCGTTGATCGAAGACGTCTATCAGCGCGGACTCGACCAGGACGTTCTGATCATCGTCTGCGGCGAATTCGGTCGCACGCCCCGAGGCAATACAAACAATGGAAGGTGGGGACGCGATCACTGGCCAAGCGCCATGTCCATTTTGGTCTCCGGTGGCGGCAAGCGGATGGGGCAAGTGATCGGCGCTACCAACGCGATGGGCGAACACCCAATTCAACGGGAACTTACGCCGCAAAACTTCCGCTCGATGATCTTCCACCACCTGGGCATCGACTATCGCCAAACGTATCTCGATCGCGCTGGACGTCCCATCCAATTGTCGTACGGCGACCACATCCACGAATTGGCCTGACCGATTAGCCTGACCAACTCTCCGACCACGATTTCCGAAACGCGGCAAGGGAAGGCGGGAAGTTCATCGAGGAGATTCTCGCATGCCCGCGTTCCGCCATTTCCGCTCGACCACACCGCTTCCCAATTTGTCGCCGCAACCAACGCCGCAGGTACCACATTCGACGCGCCGACAGTCACTGACAGTGCGTTTAAGGCGTCATCGACTGGCAATCGGGTTGATAGCGCCGATAGTGTCACTTGCCGCGAGCGTCATCTTCAGTCTCGTTAGCCCTTCCATCCCACGCGCCGTCGCTCAGGTCGACACGTCGGTCGACTTGAGAGCCATGCGGGAATTTCCGCGCGCGGTTGCGGTGAGCGTGGGCAAGTCGAAAGGGCCGAATCAACTCGATCGCGGGCCAAGTGCCTTTACGGTCGATGAACAACCGGATCGATTGCGAATCGCGGTCAACGGCCAGACAATCGTAGATTTCGTATTTCGCAACGACAAAATTCGGCGGCCATTTTTCGCCAACGCGCGGTTAGTCGACGGACGGCAGATCACGCGGAACCATCCGCCCATCCATGGAGTCGACGCGCTTGATCATGACACGATGCATCCGGGCATCTGGCTCGGGTTCGGCGACATCAGCCAGCAAGACTTTTGGCGCAATCGCGCATCGATGGAGCATGTCCGGTTTGTGGTCGCTCCGCGTCTGGAAGACGGACAGTTGCGGTTCGCCAGCGAGTGCGGGGTGAAGTCCGCGAACGGCGACTCGCTGGGCGCGGTCGTTCACGATTGCACGCTCGTCAAGCGTCCGACTGGCTGGTTGTTGGCTTGGCGCGCCGAGTTTCGCGCGGGAGAACGGCCGATCGTATTCGGCGACCAGGAGGAGATGGGATTCGGGGCGCGCGTGGCGACTCCGTTCATCGAAAAGAACGGCGGCGTGATTCGCAGTTCCGCAGGTAAGACCACGGCCAAGGACACGTGGGGCCAAGCGGCCGCCTGGTGCGATTACTCGGGCGGTGGCCCGCAGGGCGGTGGTATCATGCTGATGGCCAGTCGTCGGAACTTTCGCGAGAGTTGGTGGCACAATCGAGATTACGGCGTGTTTGTCGCCAATCCGTTCGGCCGGGCGGCGATGAAGCAGGGCGATCGCAGCGCGGTCGCGGTAGCGCCAGGCGAATCGCTGCGGTTGGAATTTGGTGCGTTGGTCCACGACCAGCGGCCGGTCGCTGGCGACGCGGAGTTTACCGCGTTCCTGAAACTGATGTCCGGCCAAGGTCCGATTGGGCAGTGATCGGGACCGTCGAAACAAGTTTTTCGAGTTCGATTTTTCGGAGGAGTTGATTTTGTCCGACCCTTCACAGTGGATACCGTTTCGCGGCCAGCCGCCGGCCGAGTCGCCGCCCGAGCTTGTCGTTCCCAACGTGATGCCCACGGATGAGCGTGTCTGGGTGCCGGTGGAACCGAATGTCTGGTTCCGGCCGCTGCTGATGTGCGTGACTCGGGGATATTGGTGCAACCTCCTGCGGGTCCGCAAATCGGGCGTGCTGTCGCGGCATCGCCACCCGCTTCCCGTGCATGGGTTGGTGCTCAAGGGCGAGTGGCGTTACTTGGAACACAACTGGATCGCGCGGGAAGGCAGCTACGTCTACGAGACTCCGGGAGAAACCCACACCCTAGTGGTCGATCCCCACGTCGAGGAAATGATCACCTTCTTTCAAGTCAACGGCGCGATGATCTACGTCGATCCAGACGGAAAGGTCATCGGTTTCGACGACGTGTTCACCCGCATCGCC